>JAGQPC010000610.1 GCA_020426925.1 Planctomycetales bacterium
ATCGTCGTACGGGGATGTAGGCGTCGGCAACTCTGCCGGCATGTACAGCCCAAACAGGCGTTCTCCCGAGATCATCGCTGTTTGATCTTTGATCAGGCCAAAACCGTGCGGGCCAGCACCATAGCGCCCTCGCAACCACCAATGGAGACCGACAAACAGGTCGCGACTCATCTTCAGCAATTGCGGGCCGGCCAACATTTGCAGCTCAATGAGGTTTGCTCGCGCCGATGCGGCAATGCCTGGAACGGACAGGCGTTTTCCTGGCACGAACTTGCCCAGTTCGACGTCTCGAAAGAACTCTTCGACGATTGCCCCGTCCGAATCGGCGACCCACGCAGCAAGCAATCGCTGTTCGAAATCTTGAGACTCCTGCAAGATTTTCTCCGCCAGCGATATTCGCTCCAGACGCAGAAGAATCGCCTGGTCATCCACGTTTCGTTGCAAGTTCCCTGCAATGGAAGCCTGAGTCTCAAAAACCTTACGCGCCTTGTCGCGATCGTCTTTGGATTCGTCATCAACCAGCTTAGCGTAGTTGAACATTGCCATCTCCACGCCACGCTCGCTCATTTGACGCGCAAGAAACAGGCGGTTCTTTGCCACGTGAAGATGCCACAGTTGCGATTCGATTGCTTCCAGGTCGTCGCTACTTTTCGCTGTGACAAGTTTTTTAACGGCGGCAATTTCCAAATCAATTTCTTTGGCAATCGCATCCAGCAACAACACGATCTCTGATTCGGTTGGCTCAGCAAGAGGCCCGGCGTATCCGAATCGCATCAGCTCCATCCGACTGCTGACGGTAAGTTCGTCCAGCGACACGACTCCGTTCTGCTGCAGCAATGTATCGACCTGTTTTCGATCTTGTGGAGCTGTGTTCTTTGCAAGTTGCGTCGCTAGGTTCGCGGTCGACAGCAGATCGCCGTCAATGAACGCTGGCGCAAGCTCTTGATTGATCATGCGAATTTGCTGGCTGGACAGACCACCCAACGCTGCTTTTACTCCAACGGTGCCAATGAAACACAAGGCCACAAAAAACGCAGAACCAGTAGGCTTTCGCCCACGAAATGCATCTGACATGTCGTTGTTCTCCGCTGATCGAACTCACTAGCCTTCGTCCACAATAGCTTATTCGGCCGAGCGTGACACCGTATTTTGGATCCCGCCCAATTCCAGAACTTCCAAGGCCTTTCTGACAGACGCATGAACCGCTATCGCCGCAGATTGTTCGTGGTGGAAGTCGCTAGACCTCCCTCGCTACAGGCTGCTGAGATTTCCGCCGATTCACGCCATCTGGATCGAATTCCGGGGGCTCGCTTCGCTCGACCGCCAGCCACCCACAACAACCGTGCTACGCAACCTCTGAATAGCGACGTTCATCGGGCCAGGCTCCATCACGCAGTCGCGGCCTGAGATTTCTTTCGCAAACGCATGTTGAGGAACTCGACGATGATGGCGAATGCCATGGCGAAGTAAATGTAGCCTTTGTCGATGTGCGTTCCGACTCCTTCGGCAACCAGCATGACGCCGATCAGGATTAAGAAGCTCAACGCCAGCATTTTTAGCGTTGGGTTTTCTTCGACAAAGTCTCCAATTTTATTAGCGAAAACGATCATTGCGAAAACGGCCACGACGATTGCAGCGACCATGACTTTCAAGTCGTCCACCATTCCGACGGCGGTGATGACTGAATCGAGCGAAAAGACGATATCCAAGAGCCCGATTTGAATGAGAACGGAGCTCATGCTGAACTTTTTGGGGAGCTGATGCTGGTCCGCGTCGTGCTCCACTTCCTGGTGGATTTCGTGTACGCTTTTGGCGACCAGGAACAGGCCGCCGCCGATGAGAATCACGTCTCGCCACGAGACTTCGTTCATTTCCTTCCAGCTATGCTCATCCAGATTTAGCAGTTCCTGGGTAATCCCGAAGGTGCCTTCCAGCGTCATAAATGGCGCGACGAGGTTATTGACCACATAATACAGCATCAGCAGCAGCAGGATTCGAAACAAAAGTGCTAGTCCCAGCCCCAACCGTCGCCCGAGCGGCCGCTGCTCGACGGGAAGCCGGGAGCTCACGATCGTGATGAACACGATGTTGTCAATCCCCAATACGATTTCCATCAGCGTAAGTGCAAGCAGCTGAATCGCATATTCCACGGAAAACTCTCCCATCCGTTCGCAGTTTCTGATCAGAGACGATAAGATATCGGCTCGCTGAAATCGCTCCAAGGTCACCGAACTTGGACGACGGATGCGTTCGCCAACAAGCACGATTCGGTCGTCAAGTCCTTGATGACGCCAACACTGAAAACCTACCATGAGAATTAATCTAAATCGCCGACAATGGATCGGCGGGACTGCTGCAATCGCGGCGAGTGCCACAATCGCACCGAATGCTTATTCGGCATCCGACATCAAGAAACGCGACAAGCCGTTTCGCTTCTGTTTGAACACCAGTACGATTCGAACACCTGACGGAAAACCAAGAGCTCTGCGCGAGTCAATCGAGATCGTCGGAAAAGCAGGCTACGACGGAATCGAGCCGTGGATCGGTGAGATCGATGACTACGTTTCCGGCGGTGGATCTCTGGAGGATGCTCGCAAAAAGATCCAGGATCAAGGGCTAACAGTCGACAGCGCGATTGGCTTCTGCAAATGGATTGTTGATGACGACCAAGAACGCGCCGCGGCACTCGAACAGCTCAAGAAAGATATGGAAAAAGTTCGCAGCATCGGCGGCACGCGCATTGCTGCTCCGCCAGTGGGTGCGACCAACAATCCAAACATGAGCCTGGTTGATGCGTCGCGGCGATTCCACGCTGTCGTTGAACTTGGGCAACAAATGGGAGTGAAGGCTGAGCTTGAATTGTGGGGTTTTTCGAAGTTCCTCCATTCGCTTGGCGAGCTGGCCTACGTTGCCGTGGAGTGCGGGCATCCTGACGCGATTGTGCTCCCGGACGTGTACCATATCTATAAGGGTGGGTCGGATTTTGCTGGCCTGAAATTCCTGAACGGAAAATCGATTGAAGTGCTGCACATGAACGACTATCCAGATATCACTCGCGACAAAATTCAAGACGCAGATCGAGTTTATCCTGGCAATGGCGTGGCACCTTTGAACCGAATTCTTGACCTTTTGGTAGATGCTGGTTTTGATGGAACGTTTTCGCTGGAGCTGTTTAATCGCGACTACTGGAAACAAGATCCGCAAGTGGTGGCGAACACAGGGCTCCGCAAAATGCAAGAATGTATCGCGGCTTGGCAGTCCACATGATAATGGGGTGCCAAATACAACTTGATGAGGCACGGAACAACGGTGCGTTGGGCTGTGCTGTTGATGATGAAGGGCACCTATTCACCGACGGGGGAAGTCGTGGGAATATTCGATACACTGTTTCAGCCAATCTCGAAATCTCAGTTCGCAAGGCTAATCGCAAAGGAGTTGCAACAAGTCGGCGATAAGCGAGTTTCGCGTTATCAAGCCGAGCCATTTCAGCTTCGCTTCACACAGGACGGAAAACCTGCCGGAGTCGCGAACTTGCATAATATCTTTGCGGAATACTCGGTGCGTTCCGGCCGCGAGCGAAAGGACTACCTGAAACAAGCTGTCCGAACACTGCTAGCGCCCTACAAGAAGTTGCCAGCCGACTTTGATGACGCTCGTGCGGATCTGCTGCTGACGGTTCGCGAGCGTTCTTACTTCACGTTGCTGGAAACGCAGAACTGGGTCGCAGGCGATCCGGAGTTTGCGTGGCCTCATTTGCCGATCGGTCAGCATCTGGCAGTGGGATTGGTTTACGATTTGCCAGAAGCCATCGTCATGTTGCATCAAAAGCAACTGGATGATTGGGATATTTCATTTTACGAAGCCTACGAAGTCGCGTTCGCCAACCTATTGGAATGCGAAGCGACATTTTCGGCGTTTGATGATCGGCTGTACGTTGCCGACACACAAGACAACTACGACGCCAGCCGTATTCTGATGACCGAATGGATTCGAACGCTTTCGGTCTGCGGGAACCCTGTCGTTATGGTCCCCAACCGCGACAAGGTTCTAATCACCGGCTCAAAAGACGAACGCGGGCTGCAAATGATGGTGTGCACGGCGAGCGAAATCCTGGATCTGCCTCGGCCGATCACCGGGATCGCGTTCGAGTTAGTGGGCGACGAATGGTATCCATGGCTGCCGCCTCGCGAATTCCTCTGCACGCCACGATATCGCAAAATGCATATCGATTCGCTGGCGAGCGTCTACCAGCAACAGCAGTCGGTCTTCAACGAACTTCCGCGCAGCGAAACAGGTTTGTCCGATTTGGCTGCATTGGCGACAGCATGTCGTACAGACAGCGACGACATCGTGACCTACTGCATATGCCGAGAAGCCGCGCCCGCGTTGCTACCGAAGTCGGACTACATTTTCTTTCAGCCAAAAGACGCAACGCCCAATACTCAAGACTCCCCTCTGTACGGTCGATGGGACGATGTATTGCGGTGCGCCGGCGACATCATTCAGCCAGTGCCCGACATGTATCCAGAACGCTATCGGCTTACGTCCTTTCCGTCGATCGAGACGATTCAGGCCGCGCGATGTGATGATGGCATTAGTTGCACCGGAAAAGCCATTCTATGAGCGACAAAGAACTCCCGAAAGTTCGAATCGTTTCGCCGCCGGAATCGGTTCCAGTCTTCAACTGCGTCCTTCACATCCGCCGCGACGGTTCCGGATTTGTTGGAGTAATTGCAAACCTTCCCAACATGACCGTGGGCGGAACTTCCGAACGCGATGTCATGCAAAAGGCTGTGACGGCATTCAAGAGCGTCGCTGCGGAACACGTTGCGGCTGGCAATGACATTCCGTTCGTCGAACCGCCGCACGCTGCAGAGGGCGAAACAGTTCGCTACGTTCCCGTCCATCTGTAACTACGTTCAGAATGGCGTCGCATGCTCGAAGTTACCGGACTAACGAAGGCTTATTCGGCAAGCTCAGCGCCCGCCGTGCGCGATCTGACTCTCTCCATTGGCGCAGAGCTTTTAGTGCTTATGGGCCCGTCGGGATGCGGCAAAACGTCAACGCTTCGTTTGATTGCCGGGCTCGAAACGCCAGATGCGGGTGAAATCACTTTTTGCGGCCGGCGGCTCAACAACGTACCACCGCGAGATCGCAATGTCGCGTTCGTATTTCAAGAGGCCGTTTTGTACCCAGGAAACACGGTCAGGCAGAATCTTGAGATCGCGCGATCTGCAGCGGCGCGATCCGACGACGACAACCGAATTTCCGACGTCGCAGAGCAACTTCAAATCGACCATCTGTTTGACCGTATGCCAGAGGAACTATCGGGAGGAGAGCGCCAACGCGTTGCACTATGTCGAGCTCTAATTCGGTCGCCGGATCTTCTGCTGCTGGATGAACCGCTTGCCAGTTTGGACGTCACACTTCGAATTCAGCTTCGCCGAGTGATTCGAGACGTTTTTGAACAGCTGAAAGTGCCAACGATTTACGTCACGCATGATCAAGAAGAAGCACTCGCACTTGCCGATCGAATCGCGGTCATGCGAGTCGGCGTCATTGAACAAAGCGGCACGCCGGAACAAGTCTACCGATCACCGGAGAAACCATTTGTCGGCACGGCCATTGGATATCCTCCGATGAACGTTCTGAGTGCGGAGTTGGCTAACGTCGACAACGCACAAGCAATCGGGTTCCGGCCGCAGCACGCGACGATTACGTCAGGTACTACATTAAGCGGCAATGGACATCTCACGCTGGCGGGCAAAGTCCGTCGCAGCGAGTTTCTCGGCGAGTACTATTTGGCCAACGTCGCGTTAGCCAATGGCGAAACCGCGAATGTCGCTCATTGGGAGTCAATCCCGGCCGACACGCAGGTCAACATTTCGATCCGGATCGACGACCTAGTCTATTTCCAGTAGGTCGCTTTTGCTGCCCGTTTTTGTGCGTGTGGTGAACACTCGCCCGCCGCTGCCCGGCAACCTCTCCCTGTCTTGGGAGAGGTCAGTTCCTGATTTGCAAACGAACCTATCTCGCTTGCGCTCAGCCTGTTAGTGTTCCGGGGCGGGCAGGTTCGCCCAATTGCCCAAGGCATCGGTTCCCTTCACGACGATTCCTTTCTGGTCCCAGCCGTACCACGCTCGCACGTCGGCCGAAGCGTACCGAATTGTCAATCCGCAACGACGTCTATCAGATTCGTTCATGCCGGAACCGTGCAGCAATTGGTCACTGTGCATTGAAAACTGGCCGGCTCGTAGAGTCGCATCGACCGCTGCATCTCCGTATTGCTCTGGATTGTCGACGACCATGCCGAGGATATCTTTAGCGTCATCACTGTGTTGATACTTGATCAGTCCGTGGAGGTGCGACCGTGGAATGAATTGCATGTTTGCGTTTTCGGGATCGGCGTCGTCGATCGCCAGCCACACGGTAACAGTCTTCGTCGGGCTTAGCGGCCAATAAGTGCAGTCTTGATGCCAATCGACTCGCTTTCCGTCGTGCGGTAATTTGCAAAAGAAATGCGAACCCCACGCAACAACGTTTGGCCCCAAAAGATCGCTCACTGGTTCGATAATCGCGGGATGGCTCATCAGTTTATAGATCTTTGCAAACCGCAAATGTGCCGTGTTGATCGAGTAGCTGTCTCTTCCCAATTCGATGAATGCCGCAAGCAGACCGTCGAAGAACGCACGCAGCTCGGCGATCTCAGATTGCCCAAGGCCTTCGAACGGGAACAAAAACCCTAGCTCGTTGTACTGTCGAATTTGAGCCTGCGTGAGCGTCGACGGATTATCGTTTTCGCACGGAATGAATTCTGTTGTGCGAGGCAACGCGGCGAGTTGCTCTGGAGTTGGGTTGCCCAGTTCATCGACTTTAATCATAGCGCTGTCCTTGAAATCAATTTGCAATCAGATTGCGAATCCCGACCACATCGTATGGGAAAAACGCGTTTCGTTCACCTTCCCTAGTAGTTTGTGCCAGGTTAATCTCCGGGTAGTGGAAGCTGCTGAACTTCCTGGCGAACGGGATCTTTAGCAAGATCCACTACGAGCTACCCAAAAATCAAGATGCGTTGGACTACTAGGTGTGTTCGGCACTACGGTTTTCGTCGCTTGAGCCGGTCGCGTCCATCAGCGACAATGCTCGTTCACCAAAACTCAACGAGGCCCCAACCATGTTGACCACTAATAAGCAGATTCTTGCCGCGACCGCGTTTTTCTTCTTGTGTCATGCACCTCTTTTTGCCCAGGAACAACAGAAATCGAGTCCGAATGTTGTGCTGATCGTCGCCGACGATTTGGGATATCGAGAGCTGGGTTGCTTTGGGCAAAAGTTGATCAAGACGCCGAATCTTGATCAGCTGGCGAAGGAAGGCATGCGGTTTACGCACCACTATTCTGGGAACGCGGTTTGTGCTCCGTCGCGGTGTGTGTTGATGACAGGAAAGCATCCTGGTCACGCGTGGGTCCGCAATAACAGCGAAATGAAACCAGAAGGCCAGCAGCCAATTCCGGCATCGGAAATCACCATCGCCGAGCTGCTGAAGAAACGCGGCTACGCGACGGGGGCGTTCGGTAAGTGGGGACTCGGCGGGCCAGGGTCCGTCGGCGAGCCGCTCCAGCAGGGCTTCGATCATTTCTTTGGGTACAACTGCCAGCGGCACGCTCACAGCTACTACCCGTCGTACCTGTGGAGTGACAACCTGCGGATCAAACTGAACAACCAACCTCCAGTCGATGGCCACGCGTCGTTTGCAAAAGACGACGACCGTTCCGATCCACGCAGCTACGACCAATTCAAAGGCATCGACTATGCACCCGACCGCATCAATGCACAGGCGATCGAGTTCATCACGAAGAACAAAGATCGACCGTTCTTTTTGTACTATCCAACAATCGTTCCGCACGTCGCACTTCACGTTCCTGACGAAGAGCTGCAGCAGTATCGAATGCTAGGATGGAACGATCCACCGTTCACAAAGGAAGGCGGTTACGGCTACACGCCGCACTTTACTCCTCGCGCGGCTTATGCCGCAATGATCACTCGCATGGACCGCTATATCGGCAACGTGCTCAAAACGCTCGACGAACTACAATTAACGGACAACACGATCGTGATTTTCAGTTCCGACAACGGAACGACACACTTGAAAGATGAAGTGGACTACGACTTCTTCCACAGCGTAGGAGAGCTACGCGGCCTGAAGGGATCGCTCTACGAAGGAGGGATTCGAGTCCCTACGATCGTGCGCTGGCCAGGGCGGACTCCAAAGGAATCTGTGTGTGATTTCGTCAGCGGGTTTGAAGACTGGATGCCGACGATTTTGAATTGCATCGGACACTCGGAAGACCTACCGAAAGGAATAGACGGTCACAATCTCGTGCCGCAAATTCTTGGCGAACAAACTGCTCCACGTGAGTTCCTGTACCGGGAGTTTGCAGGATATGGAGGACAGCATTCGATCCGGTCTGGTGATTGGAAAGCGATTCGCACGAAAATGAATTCAGGCAACCGCGAACTGGAACTCTACAACCTGGCCACCGATCCCAGCGAAGCTAACAACGTCGCCAAACAGCATCCTGATGTGCTCGCAAAATTGGACGCGTTGATGACCAGCCAGCACATTGAGTTGGAAGAGCTTCGTGCTGGGCAATAGCGAGCCGGATCCACCACGGTTAGCGGGAAGACAATATGCAGTCTAATTCGCGTTTGAGTTTCACTCGGACGTTTGCTCGTTCGTCGGAATCGTGCGACTGATCTACCGCGTGAAACTCGCTCGGATCTGACTGCATGTCAAAGAGTCGGCCGTCCGAATAGAGCTTCCAATCTGCGGTCCGAACCCATGCCGTGTTTGATTCCACGCGGTCCGGTTCGACAGTGCCTGGCAGAGGCGTGGCGCGATCTTGGCAATAAGCGTACTTCGGTTGCACCGCTGAAGGATCGGTCAGCATTTTTGCAAAGCTGTGCCCAGACACGTGCTTGCCTTCAGGTAATTCGATTCCTGCCAAATCGGCGAACGTCGGCAGAAAGTCAGCAAAGTCGACGACTTGGTCCGTCGATTGGCCAGGCTTGACCGTCCCCGGCCAATTTATAATCAGCGGAACACTCGTGCCATCGTTCGTCAGATTGCCTTTTCCGCCAGGCACATCCAGCCCGTTGCGTCGAGAAGTGACTGGAACCTGCACGAGCTTTTCCCCGTCAGCTCGAATAATCATTTTCTTTGGAGTGCCGTTGTCGGCGACGAACACGATTACTGTTTTTTCGCGCAGCTTCAAAGCGTTGAGTGCGCCAACCAAGCGGCCGACGCCTCGGTCCATTTCAGCAACCATTTCAGCATAGCTGCCGTAGCGACCGAAAGGACCATGCGGAACCGGTTTGTCCAAGTCGTCCGTTACGTCGTGAGAGACCGCCATCGAGTAAAACGCAAAGAACGGACAGTCCCGGTTTTCTCGCATAAAGTCGATGATACTGCGGATGTACAAATCAGGCCCGTAATGTCCCAGTGTGTCGGTGCGAATCTTGCCGTTGTGATAAATCATCGGTTCATAGTATCGAGGCCCTTCGTGCCATCCGAACAGATCGGAAGTGTCAAAGCCCAAACGTTGAGCGTGTTCTAAATCGTCTCGCATCAAGCACAATTGCCACTTGCCCGCGATTCCAGTCGCGTAGCCGCCATGTCTCAAGATGTTTGGCAACGTGGATGCTTCTTCCGATTTGGGAAAGTCGCCCCACTTCACATTGCCGAGCTGCACAGGATACTTTCCGGTCATCAGCGTAGTTCTGGTCGGATGGCAAACCGGCATGCTGTAAGCATGATTGAATTTCAGTCCCGTCCGACAAAGCTCGTTTAAGTGCGGTGTCGGATACGACTGGCCGCCGTAACATTCGAGCACTTCTTGGCCAACGTCATCTGCCAAGATGAACAGAATGTTTGGACGTGTCTGATCGGCGCCAGCCGGATACCCGAGTACGAAAAGCAAGAAGCCAACAAATAGCATTCGATACATACATCTCCACCGGTGATTGAATGACGGAGGATTCAAGGATTGGATTGTATCGGAGCAGCGGAGCGTGTGTTCCATATCGCGCCGTTCGCCGCGTCATTTTAAGTTGCGACGTGGGCTTTCGAAGTTACGTCTATGACGAGCTGCACAAACGAAAATCCGTTTAACAGCATGTGACAAACGATGCTCGGCCAAATGGTGTGCGTTCGTTGGTACACGTACCCCAATCCCAACGAAAAGATAAACAGGGGAATCGGTGCCGTTCCGTGCCCTGCGTGGGCGAGCGCAAAAAGAAATGATGTCGCAACAATCGAGACCCACGCGTGACTTAGCGGCATCGGATCTGGCTGTGGGACAGGATCGCGATTGAGCAACTTTTCAAACGGACTCGTGCGCGCCAGGGCCGGCTGCGAGGTTTCCTCGCCTTCGCTGGAAATTCGATATCGTAAACTGATGTGCCCCTGACCAACTCGTTCGAGCCAACCTTGCAGGATCACGCGGAAGAAAAACTCCTCGACAATCGGTGCGAGGACAACAACCACACAGAAAAACGTGAGCAGCGTCGACAACGCAGAATCTGTTCTCAGCAACTCTATCAGTGGGTGTTCGCCAGCCTCCGGAAACAATTTTCCGAGCCACCCCTGCAGCAACAAAACGGGCATCGCAAGAAGCAAGAACGTTCCCACACCCGCTCTAACGTCTAGCCCAAGATGCCGCGTTTTAAAACCGAGATCGCTTACGGTAGCGCCGGCGCGAAACATCATGTGGCCGATCGTCAGCAACATCGCTCCCACCAATCCCAATTCCATGAACAGGATCATTTGGATCTGCGTCCGCGCCGAAAGTGATTGCGCATCTTCGAGCGATCCGAAGCCGACTCCTGATACCAAAACAAACGTCAGCTGCCCGAAAACGAGTCCTGCAAACGCAAGAAACACCGCGCAACCTCCATCAATGATGTTCCATGGAACGCAGTTTCTCGATCTCCAGCGAACAAGTGGGTGGCCTTTCTGAAGTTTTTGTCCCGCGACTATCCATGCAGCCATGCAAAAAACAAACAGAGACGTGATGAGAAACTGAATTGCCGGTGATTTCGCTGGCACAGCAGCACATAACAACGTCGACGTGCTTAGGATTGTGTCGCTAAAATCCATCAAGCGGCTCTTTGATTTACGCTTGTGCTTTGATCATCTTCGCGGCCGTGATGACATAGCCGAGACCGGAATAGACCGTTGAGGCAACTGCGAGCCAGACTGTGACCACGGTTGCAAGTTGCAGCGTATCGTTCACGTTTTCACGCTGGATCAGAACCAACAGACTCAAGATCGCGGCGGCGCATTGAAAAACCATTTTCAATTTGCCCGCCATTTTGGCCGAAAAGTCTCCACCTTGCTGTTCGAGAAAACTTCGCAGTGCGGTAACGAGTAGTTCTCGTCCGACGATCACAACGGTCATCCACGGAAGAATCTGCGAGTTAGGCTCAGCGGCGAGAAAAATGAAGATTCCACAGATGAGAACCTTGTCGGCAAACGGGTCGAGAATCCGCCCAAGCTGCGTGACCAATTTGTACTTTCGCGCGATGTAGCCATCGATCCAATCGGTCCCCGCCGCCAAAGCAAAGCAGACCAGAGACGGTGTGAACCGGTCGATCGACATGAACACAAACAGCAAAACAGAAATGACTAATCGAGCGACGGTAATTTGGTTCGGAAGATTCAATGCCATTTTTTGAACCTGTTGGATCGTTTTCTACTTGCCGTGCAACTTTGACGACACACTTAGATTGCAACCGCGATTAGATCGTACCCGCGAGACGCAACGACTTCGCACTCAACAATATCGCCCGGACGAACGTGCTCGCCGGTGACAAACACCAAACCGTCGACATCTGGAGCGTCCGCAAAACTTCGCCCAATCCACGCCGTCGGTTCGTCGGGAACGGGACCATCAATGATCACACGGATCTGCTGGCCGATCTGTTCGTTGTTCCAGGAAAATGCAATCTCCTGCTGCACTTCCATCAGGCGACCCTGCCGAGCCTCCATGACCTGCTGCGAAACCTGATCCGGCAATTGTGCGGCCGGAGTGTCTGGCTCGAGCGAGTACTGGAAGACGCCCATGCGCTCGAACCGTTGCTGCTTCACGAATGCAACAAGCTCATCAAAGTCTTTGTCGGTCTCGCCGGGAAATCCTGTGATGAAAGTCGTACGTAGAACAAGGCCTGGAATTTGGCGACGAAGCTTTTCCACAAGGGCGATCGTTTCACCTTTGGTGACGCGACGCGACATCCGTTTGAGCATCGCGTCACTGATGTGCTGCAGCGGCATGTCCAAGTACGGCAATATCTTTTCACTGTTGTTGATCACGTCAATCAAAGCATCGTCAATGTACATCGGGTAAAAGTACATCAGCCGGATCCAGTCAATTCCTTCGACGCCGTTCAGTTGCTGGAGCAGTTCCGCGAGCCGAGGTTCTCCGTAAAGATCCATCCCGTAATAAGTCGTGTCCTGCGCGACGATGATTAACTCGCGCACGCCGTCTGCGGCCAGTTGTTCCGCTTCGGCAATCACGTCTTCGATGGGCTTTGTGGCGTGTTTGCCTCGCATTTTCGGAATCGCACAAAACGTGCACAGACGGTCGCAGCCTTCGGATATTTTCAGATACGCAAAATGCCTTGGCGTTATTCGAAGACGGTCGCGAT
>JAGQPC010000611.1 GCA_020426925.1 Planctomycetales bacterium
ATCAGTCGGTTACGATCGCCGACGTCCGCGTAACGCACAAAACGCAAGACCAACAATTAGCAGCGTTGATGAAGAAGGTTCGGGCACCTGCTGCGCCGTTGAAAAATCGATCGTAAATCCATCAACAAGCGTCACGCCTGTGATGAAGACATCTGTGTCGATTTCAACAATGCGTTTTGGGCCTCCTTTACCACCGCCGCCACCACCTTTCTTTCCTCCTCCTCCGCCGCCGTACAAGGCAGCGAGTCCAGCCAGATCGTCCTCGGTAAGCGTTGTATTGACTCCACCGTAGTACGGCGCCATCACGCTGGGAGCAGTACTTTCATGATCAAAACCAATTGAATGACCAAGTTCGTGCAGAGCCACCGTTTCAATGTCAAAGTCGCCGTTGTGATTAGTACTCCACGTGAAACCGTCATTGAAGTATATGTCTGACGTCCAAGAAGGTTTTCGTGCACCTCCGCGCAATTTAGCCGTAACCGAAACGGCGAGAATCGAGTCTCCACCATTCGTGGCTAGAGAATCGAAGTAGCTCTTATCCAGCCATCCGCCGATAGTAATGTTCGCGTACGTCCAATCGGCAGTTTGATCGAGCGATCCACCTGAGCCGTCGAACACGTCGTAGTTCCCACCGCCGTCACTTAGTTGCAAGAATTCGAGCTTGTCCTGCGTGTCTGCACTTGCCCAAGTTCCAAACGCGTTCAACAACGCGTCTTCCACATCATTGACGGTCAGCCCGTTGTCTGTGGTGAATTCGTCTTGGTCCAGCACGAATTGGACCGGCTGATCTTTCCAGCCGCCATCCAGACCAAGGCTAGTAAGCTCGTATGCAGAACTATTGGAACTTACCAGTAAAACAGTGGCCAATATCGCAAGCAGACTTCTGGGTTTCATCAAACAGCTCCAACTAGCAATCGACATCATCGTTGTTTACGGAAATCTTTCTGGAAATCGGAAAACAAGAGTTTAAGTTAGCTACCACACGTAGCGATTTCAACGACGAAGTAGTCGAAATAAAGATGTCCGAGAAAGCTGCGTAACGCAATGTATGCGTTGTTCCGATCGTGCCTGCTGTTGGTTTGGACGCCTAACGCAACACTTGCGTGGGGAGAGTAAACACCCTTTGTTGTGTTGAGTTGCGGGCGAATCTCGCGAACAAAACAGGACAGATGGACAGGCGTCCACGCTAAGTTGGGCTTCGCTGTGAATGCGTCGCTACCCATCGGCGGCAGTCCAGCGGGAGAGCTTCCCGTTTTCGTGGAGCCATGTGTTCTTGCGAATTTCGTCCGTCTTCGTGCCGAAGGCTTTTGGCATGCGGACGTCGGGTAACGCGATGACGTCGTAAAGCTCTTCGACGTTTCCTGATATCGCCATCCACTGCACAACGGCGCCTCGTTCTAAATCGATTACTTGCAAACCGCACTGCGGCTGAGCGTTGTACTTAGCGAGTTCGTCATCGAGCGTGAGCCCGGAAAACGTTTTCTCCCGAGGCTTCGAAAGTCCGACGATTGCGTACTTGCCGATGAATGTCATTCCGCGAGCATAGCCGGGACAGAACACCTGCTTCTCAAACTTGCCGCTGTCCAAATCAACAAACCCGAAGTAACCATTGCCGGAGTCGAGCAACCACAACTTGCCGTCATACATGCGCGGTGAATGCGGCATCGACAAGCCGGTAACAACCACGTCATTGGTCGCGATGTCGATCACGCAACCACCGTCACGTCGATGGTCTCGCCAAGCTCCTGGTTCGTCGGTCTGCGCACATGCTGTGGCGAAGCGAATCTCGCCCTGATCGGTCGCCAGACCGTTTAGATGGCATCGATCACCGGCCGCGATTCTACTGACGAACGGCGGCTTCCAAATAGGTTCAAAGCTGTACTTGTCACTAACTTTCGCCACGCATGAAAACAGCGTGTTGACAAAGAACAGTTCACCATTTTGATCGACGGCCAGATCATGAACGTCAATGTCGCCTGTTGTGATCGCTTGCATTGGAACAAACAATCGATCGTACGATTCGTCGACTGTTTTTCCCGGTTCCAGCATGTTCTCCATGCGCCACAGCTGAAAGGCAGACGCCAACCACAGCGTTTGCGTGTCACTCCACAGACCCATGCAGCGATTGAACGTGCGTTCAAAAACGCCGATACGCCCTGGCGTTTTCAGTCCGACAAAGAAGATTTTTCCCAGTTGATATGTGCTAAATGCAAGGCTCGCATTAACGCTTGCCAGCCAATCGGGAAAATCAGGAGAAGTCGATATGGCAAACAGACGTGACGAAGATTCGGATGACATTGCGATTGTTTCAGGGTCCTTGGGACGAGCAGCTCGAATGATAGTTCACGCGTGGAACCCGTTTGTGGCTACCGACAGCGCAATAATGTTACGTCAAATAGTTCCCTGCTTGAAACGCCAGCACAAGGTCGACTGTCGTAAATTCGCCGTCGCCTGACCAATCGCCAGTCTGCCAAGTAGAGTTTTTCCCGATCGAGTCTTCGTATTCGCCGCTTTGAAATACGAGCATGATGTCGGTTGAGTCGAACTGGCCGTCAAGATTAGCGTCACCTATCAAGTATTCGGCAGAACCTGGTGTGCCTCCTGGAACTGCGCTTGCTCGCCAACTACTCGGCTGGTTCGGATCGAGACTTGCCGTAATCAACTGCAAGGAAGGGCCTCCACCATCAGGTAACGATGGCCAGCCATTGTCGTCGCGATATTCAAGCCTCTGAATAATCGTTCCGCTCTTGCTACGGACCGTCAGACGCTCACCACTATTTGACAAGTTGCCATCATACTGATCGGCGACTGCATTCACCTGATCCGGGTAAACATCCTTGAACGCCTCGCGATCTCGCGTTAGCACGAGTCGCTCACCCGGTTCAAGTTTCGCGGCATTGGTCATGTCAAAGGCGAACGAGATGCCGCCATCGATCGTCACTCCGTCCAGACGAATCGTTTGGTGACCGATGTTGGTCAGTTCGACAAATTCAGCGTCTTTGTTTTGCTGCGGATGGTAATGCAATTCCGTGATCCGCAGATTGTCGTGATCGGCTGGGACTTCCTCCGAGAAGAACACACGTTCGTTGGCGGCAGACCATTTCATTCCGTCGAGGCTGCGGGTTCGAAGTATGGTATGTCCATCAATCGCGATGGGTCGACTGTACTGAATCGCTTGAGGAGACAGGCTACCATCAGGGAGCCGAGGATCTGATCCGTCCAGCGTGTAGTATATCGCGCCGGCAGTTGTCGAAGTCAGTTCTGCAATTCCTGAGTTGCCCTGTAGCGACGTCAGCTCAATGATTGGCGCATCCCGATAAACATCATCGGATCGTAAACTCTCAACCAGCTCGGCTGTTCTGCTGGGAAAAAACTCAGTCAGATTTTTGTTCACCTCGACCAACCACACTTCGTCCCGAGTGAACGGCGGATCCACTTGACGGTCGTTTGCCCATCGAGCTGATTCAGCAACAATGGCCCGATTTACTGATTCTGCAATTTCGGCGTACACGCTAGCAGGAACGTTGTTTTCGGGAGATTCTGGATCCCATTTGGAAGCGTTCGGGTTCACATAGAGTGCTCCACCTGGAGACACCATCTGATGTACGCGGTCCGCAAACTGCAATCGAAATGATTCACTGGTTAGTAGCGGAGGTAAGATCGTTGCCGGACCACCCATCAAGTCCGATACCCGGGGATCCGACGTGCTAAAGCTGTTGCTCAGCGAAAACTCGGCGTCCCAGACAACGAACTTGAACCCGTCGCTCGTAGGTCCTCGCCGACGATACATATAGAAATTGTGAGCAGGCCAATCGGTGTTCTGAACGTAGCTGTTTAATACAACGTAGTTGATGTAGTTGTTGACGTCCAGAAACGACTCTAATTCGGGATTCTGCGATCCATCCGCGTTGCGGCCTTGCAGGAACATCAGTGCAGCCGTTTTGTCAGGCTGATTAGTTGCGTCTCCCACGCGATTGGCTAGTTTAACGAGCTGCATCCAGGAATCGGTCGTGCCTGCCGATGCGACTATTTCAAATGAGATTGGCACGGCATTGTCATTTCGTTCCGCCGTGATAATGTCGTAGTCTTCTTTTTCTCCAGCTTCCCGATTGATCGCAAATTGTTCGTCAATTCGCTCCATTGCGTTGTAGACGCCCCAGTATAGACCGTTGATATAGACATGAACGAATGTGCCATTTACCGATGGATTACCAATTCGCTGCTCAATGCGTCGCACAGTCTCATCGCGAATGTAGTGACGCCCTCGTCCGAAGAATTCGCTTCCACTTGACCGTAACACAATGGAATCGAAGTCAAGCGGGCCATCGGCGCCAAACAGCGGATAATGCAGCTTTGAGCTACCGTAGTCCGAGCGAAACAACAGTCGCAGTGAATTCTTGTCGGCTCGGCGTGAAAGTCCCCCGTGGATTCTTACGCCGGCGTCAATTTGCATTGAACTGTTGGTAGTCGGTGAAAGAACTTCCATTGAAACTCCACGTTCCCACAGACTGCCCTTACGAAATGGATTGGTAAGTATTCCAAAATCTCCGAACCAATCGTCCTGATTCATCACTAGTGAAAGCGTTGGAATTGAAAGTAAGTCATCGCGGAGCGTATCCCCGTACTTACCACCATATTCATCCTGTCCGTTTGACCCGGAGATCTGCGGATCGAAGCCGTAATCACTCCGCGAATCAGGAAAACCCGCCGCAATGGCTGATTCTGCTGATTGTTGGATAATGTCATCTAGGAACAGGTATGTTGACGTCGTTGTCCGGCTTAGCTTGCCGTCCTTAAGCGCAATCGCCCGTACGATCGTTGTGCGAGGGATGCTGATTGGCTGAGAATATGTATGCCCGTGTGATGCTGTTGGGTCACTTCCATCTGTCGTATAACGAATCGTCGCGCCTGCATCCGTTGACATGCCGAGCATAAACGCACGTTCGTAGAATCCAGCGGCGTGATTCAGCGAAACCGATCCATCGTAGACCGATTGTTCGTCTGCGAGAACTGTTGAATTGCGGCTTCCCGGTGTTGGCGACTCTAGCCGGGTTGCTGAATCGGAAGGAGTGCTAATTCCCACTAGATCATAACTCAAGTAGAAGCGGTCCATCCCGTCTTTGGAATTCAGGCCTTGGAAAGCCAGTACGTTCTTGCCACTGCGGATTAGGTCGGGCGGCATTGATATCTCGGCCAAGCCAAGCGAGTCATCATCCAATCGCGAATCTACAGCAAGTGAATTCCACGCGAGAACCTCCGGAGCGTTGTGACTGGCGACGGATGCGCCGTTGAAGAAAGCAGCAAACCCTTCGTCGTACGTTACGTTCAAAAGAATTTCTTGGAGCTCTAGTTCACTGGCAGCATCAAATTCACTTCGCAACTGTAGCGCTGAAAACTGTTCACCTTCGATGTGTAGATTGTCCACCGCCAAGGCGGAATCTTGTGCGAGATCGACCGCTTGCACGACGCCAATAGCGACACGATACGTTCCGGCGTGTTCGACGTGATGTGAAAACTGCTGAAAGCCGGTTTCTCGCGTGAATGGACCTGCAGAGGTTGTAGTCATCCTCGATGTTGGATCTGCCAAGAGAGTAATCGAATAGCTGTCATCTCGAGTATCAATAACGACGACAAATGCGAAATCACCATCGCGAGTGTCGTTTGTCAGGAAGTTCCAATCGAACGAAATTGTGGAGTATTCAGTCAGCACAAGTTCTCGGGTCATCGCGCTGCCACGCTGTACGCTGCCAGTATTGACTCCGTCTAGCGTGGACCGAGGCAGGCAAATGCTAAACTCAACTCCAGATCGAGTAGCGGAGCTATCACTTGTTGATGCAACGATCATCTGCTCGCCTTCAGTCGGATGCGATCCGGCAAACTCCGTGGCGAACTGCACAGATCCTGTAATCCTCCAAGGTGCGAATTGTGTCCGCTCGAAGCCGCCATTCTCCAGACGGTAGTCGTATTCGAAGGGGCCTGCATTCTGAAGCCAATGTGCATCGTCGAAACTAACCTGCCGCCACCACTCGGCTGGTTCTTGCTCAGTAGGAACGTGGACAGAACGTTGCGAGTCCGAAAGCACGAGATCGATCCTCGATTGCGCGAATCCGTACGAGATGTCTAATTCTTGCGGTGGGTAGCTGGGCGAGAAATCTTGAATGACAGATCCGTTCGAACCGACTAAGGCTAGGTATTCCCCAGCAGATGCAAGTTTGAAGTTCGTATGCAACTCGGTATTTGCGTCGCGGCGATTTTTTCCCGACGCAAACACTGTTAACCGCCCGTTAGGAGGCATCTCGAAATCAGGAAACCGCCATTTTGTCAAATCATCGCTTGAATCAGTTAGTGACCATGCCGACAAATTGACGGATGAGTCAGTCGGATTGTGGAGCTCAATCCAGTCGGAAAACTGACCATCGGTGTCTGCGAGCACCGAATCGTTGTTCGCCATGAATTCGCTGATATAGACCGTGTCAAAGGCCAGAAGAACGCGGTCGTCAAGGCGTTCGAATTTTCCTCTCACCAGCTGCAGCTGTTTTGAATCGTTGCGTTTCATGTCGATCCTCCGCGGCAGACGTTGGGCGAGCGAAAGTGTCTACTCAGCTGAGATGATATCCCCGTCTAAGTGAGCTTGGTCTGCCAGGGCGGGCCTAATCACGTCGCCTCGCACAAGGCTTTGTTCCCGTAGGCGAAGCGTTGCTTCAGGACGAAACTGCTGCAGAGGAATTGTTTCAAGTTCCACGAATGTCCGTCGATTTGTAGCCAAGGACGAATGCGAAATAGTTCGTGGGGTCAACGCGTATCCTTCACGCCGCATTGACCTGGCACGCAGCAAATCTAATCTGGCAACAGCAGCTGCAGGACGTTCGTACAGGCCGGTCTGAAACGCAGCGACGAAATCATCCGTATCAAAGTCGCCATCGCACGTCCAATCGCCCTCACTCCACGTCGAATTATCTTCTATACCGTCACTGTACTCGTTGGCTTGGAATACTGCGACCAAATCTTGAGAGTCAAAGCGTCCATCTTGATTGGCGTCACCGACGATCGTTGCTTGTTCCTTGATTTCTCGACATAAGCCAAATGTCGGACCAATCTTAAGTACCAGCTTGAGTGGTACGCTCCAGTCCAGCAGTCCCTCCGGTTGTATCTCATCAATAAACTCTGCTTTGGAAAGCCCCAGCTCCGCGATTTCGGGCAAATTAACGCTAAAAAAACCTGGAGTTAGAGATATGTTGACTTCGGGAACTGGCTCTCCATCCACGAATTCCACTTGATATTCATATGCGATGCGGCTGACCACCGTTGGGTTGGCGTGGTCCAAGCCGTGTCGTTCGTAGCGATCCGCTCCAAACCAAGTTGTGCCACTCAGCAATCCCGACCGAGACTCGAGCTTTAAATAGGACATCGGAAGATCCCACGTCTCCACCAAAATGTCTCCCGTGTCTGGATCGTATGTCAAAATCCCATTTGCTTGATCAGCTTCCACGAAGAGGGTTTCTGGAACTTTAATAAACTCTTCGGGTCGTTCTAACGGGAATTCGTCGCGGTTCCCCAACCGAACGTTTCCTAGGTCGCCACCCCCAACAAGCGCACCGTCAATCAAAAGATCGTCCAGGACTTGTTGTTCGGTCCAGCCTGGTGGCAACAAGTGTGTGAACTCAATCATCTTGGCACCGGACGTTTGTCGCGCATACACCAGATGGAAGTGATCTGAGGAGCGATCGAAAAACTGCGAACGACGAGCATCATTGATGCTGTCGGATTGCGAAACGATATGTAACGCCCTAATGCTCATATCCTGACTTGCGATGACAGCTACTTTACCGCTCTCGGGAAAGTAATAGAGCAAAACGTCGGCTACACCGGTGCTGCTAATTGGCCTCAACTCATTTTCCGCGTTGGTTCCACGATCGTCGTAAATCCCTGGTTCACGTCTGCTTACGACCCACGGCCGAAAATCGTCGTGATCAATTATCCCATTACCAGAAAAGTCTCCCTCTTCCCATGTAGCCGGGTCTCCTTGGGACTTGTCAAACTTCAAGACTTGCACAAAATCCGCAATGTCGATGAAACAGTCCATGTTTGCATCGCCTGGGGCCAACTCCTCAAATGGAATATCGCATGCCAGCATTTGTCGCTGCTCAAAATGTTCAATTGCTAGTTTGCAAAAGTTACGCGCCTGGCGACGGGGCATGATGTGCTCCTGGTTCAGAGGGAACACGCGTTTGATCGTATCGTCGGGTTCAGCCGACCGATGATGGCGGTTCGCTTTATGATAGCAATTTCAACCGAGGCCGAGCCAGTTTTTTTAGTCAGGGCGACTACGAGTGAAACGGTGGCTGCGGCGCTTACGCCTTAGTAGTCCCAGCGCATGGATAGGTCGACATTGATCGTTGGCGCAGCGAGATCCAAGTGCTACGGAAATGGAACTTTCTCAGACTACCAGAAACCCCTTTTGAATCACACGGCGCATAAGGGTGGCTGGCGGTCGAGCGTAAACGAGCCCCCAGCACCGAATTCCGGGGGCTCGCTTACGCTCGACCCCGGCCACCCACGATCCACAAAAACTGCGTGGCAGTAATGAAAAATGAAAAGCATCGCGTGCTGAACGTCGGGCGTGACTAGCCAGCTTTTTTGAGTTCGACGTCGTACAGATACGGATTCAACGTCGGGTCGTTGTACATTTTCATTTGACGATAAGTCTTGTGCCGTTTGTCACCGGCTTCGATGCTTGCCAGTAGTTCTCGCAGCGACTTCGAAAGATCTTTGTGTTGCTCGAGACACAGCGCGAGCTTTTGCTTGACTCCACGGATGTGTTCGTCGGTTGAGTCGGACCGTTGGCACTGTTCGAACATGTGATAGATCCTTAACGACATGATCGAAAGTCGGTCGATCACGCTGCCTGGTGTTTCAGTGTTGAGTGGTGCGTTGAGCGACGGTGAAGTACGAGCCTCCATCAGGTAGCCGGTAATCCAATCGTCAATCTTTTCGATCCAGTCGTTCCGATTCTGGTTGTAGCCGTCGATAGCTCGTTTGACTTGCGCGATTTTTTGGTCGCCGACGTTGGGACTTCGAGCAATATCTTCTTCGTGCCACAGCAGAAAATTGAAGCTGTGCTGACGACATACGATCGACCAAATGCCTTCGTAGCTATTCGTAACGGGTTCAGAATGCCAGCGTTCTACGGTTTCCTTGTGGAGCTGGTTTACGCGGTCGACGTCGATGATCAAGATTCCGTCCTCGATCTAATGGTTTGAGATCTGGTTTCCTTCAGCCAGCCGAATTCTAGGGCCTTCGCCAAATGTTGCAAATACACGATCCCGCAGCTGCTAGCGGTGGTAGCGATTGCAGTGAATCAAACGACGGCTGGATACGTTTGTGCTGACCTATGTTTTTGGTGGATTGAGCTCGATTTGGGCTTCATCGCAATCGGCTACCAGCCGCGACTTGAACATCGATTCACCGACATGCGCGAAATCAAACACATCCATCAATCGTGGTCACTCCGAGACCTCGCATACCGAATCGTCGACACCTGCGGCATCGTAAGCGGGCTGTATCTCGCCATCGTCGTCGAATCGGAAGCAATGGCCGAACTGCACGTCGTGGCGTGCCTTGCGGCGGTGATCATTTACTACCTGATGTCGGAACTTACGGGGATGTACCGCAATTGGCGCGGTGTGTCGCTAGAACGCGAATTGTTCTGTGCAATCGTGACTTGGACCGCGACGGTCCCGACAATGTTGGCCGTGTCCGTGATGACCAAATACGCGCTTTGGGTCGATCGTTCGTTGGTGCTGATTTGGACGTTGGCCACTATGATCATTGTGGCCTTTGCTCGAATCGCGCTGCGAATCATTCACTGCTACCTCCGAGTCCACGGTTGGAACACGAAAGGCTTTGCGATCGTTGGTGTCACTGATTTAGGAATCGACTTAGCAGACAAGATTCAAAAGTCGGCAGAAATGGGACTGCGGTTAGTTGGCTTCTACGACGACCGAGAGGACTACCGACTGCCAGATATTCCTGACGCGCACGGTCGCAAAATCGGTTCGATCGACCAGTTGGTTGAGGACGCTCGCGATGGTCGAGTCAGCATGATCTACATCACGTTTCCGATGCGAGCAGAAGAACGCATTAACGAAGTGCTTTCGGCGCTCGGAGACACGACCGCGTCGGTCTATATCGTGCCCGACTTTTTTGTCTTCGAACTTCTGCATTCGCGATGGACCAACATCGGCGGATTGCCAGCAGTCAGCGTTTTCGAAAACCCATTCTATGGTGCTGGCGGAATTGCGAAACGGATGTTTGACGTGGCGCTGGCGAGTATGATCTTGGCAGCGGTGTCATTACCGATGGTCGTGATTTCGATCCTGGTCAAGTTTTCCTCGCCCGGCCCGATTTTCTTTCGCCAAAAGCGATACGGTTTGGACGGTCGTGAAATTTTGGTGTGGAAATTTCGAAGCATGAAAGTTCAGGAAAACGGGGCGAGCGTCAAACAAGCAACCAAGAACGACCCTCGCACAACGAAGCTCGGAGCCTTCCTGCGCCGAACATCCTTGGACGAATTGCCACAACTGTTCAACGTGCTTGAAGGAAGCATGTCTTTGGTCGGGCCTCGGCCTCACGCCAATGTCCACAACGAAGAGTATCGATCGCTCATTCAGGGCTACATGCTCCGCCACAAAGTCAAACCGGGCATCACTGGGTTGGCACAAGTTAGTGGCTGGCGCGGCGAAACCGACACGCTCGAAAAAATGGAAAAACGAGTCGAATGCGACCACCGTTACATTCGAGAATGGTCGCTATTCATGGACCTGAAGATTCTGTTCCGAACCGTGTTCGTTGTGTTCTCTCGACAGAACGCGTATTGATCGGCTGGACATCCGGCCGAGCAGCGAATGACTGTGAACGGCTTTGCCACTACAATGCGGCGTTGCGCGCTCATCGCAACCCGAAACGGGAGTGAGGGACTTTTCAGACAGCGATTCCTAAGGGCCTCACTCACGTCTCGGGTGGTGAGTTGATCTGTCTAACATCGATGGTGTATCAAACGATTGGAAACCGTAATGAATCGAATGCTCAATTTACGTCGTTTATGCTGTTGCGTTTCAGCGCTGCCGTTTGTGTTTGCATTGGCGGCATTCTCGAATTCAGTGTCTGCTCACGCAGCAGAGACGCTGAACATTTGGCCCGGCAAGCCACCAGGCGAGACAACCGAGTTGCCGCCGGAAGCCGATCAAACAAAACCAGAGGATCAACTCATCGCCGGTCGGCGGATTATCAAACTTGGCAACGTGTCGACTCCACAGATTGCCGTATTTCGACCAGACGCAGAAACAGACACGGGCGCAGCAGTTGTTGTTTGTCCGGGTGGCGGTCACCACATTTTGGCATATGACCTCGAAGGAACCGAAGTTGCCAAATGGCTGAATTCGATCGGAGTCACGGGCATTGTCTTGAAGTATCGAGTGCCGTTTCGCGATCCGGACAAACGGTGGGGCGCTGCCGTTCAGGATGCTCAGCGAGCGATGAGTCTCGTTCGCAGTAAAGCCGCCGATTGGAACATCGATCCGCATCGAATCGGCATTTGCGGGTTCTCGGCTGGCGGTGAGACTGCTGGGCTTACGTCGCTGCTCGACTCGCGTGAATACGACAAAGTCGATGCCGTCGACGATCATCCGTTTCGGCCGGACTTCGCGTTGTTAATTTATCCGGGCGGATTTGCGGAAAGGGACAGGAAGGCGCTTCGCGATCACGTTCGAGTACCGAAGGACTCGCCGCCGATGTTCTTTGTCCACGCGTTCGACGATCCTGTTACCGTACAAAGTTCGCTGTTACTGGCGAGCGAAATTAAAGCCGCTGGCGGTTCCGCGGAACTTCACTTGTACGCAACTGGTGGTCACGGCTATGGCTTGCGACCAACATCCGAAGCCGTGACTCACTGGCCAAAACGAGCCGGCGACTGGATGAAAGAACAAGGTTTTTTGAGCCAGCAGTAGTTGGTGCCGTCGGTGAGGCGTTCATGTCGCCAGTGACTCAATTCCCGATGGAGTTCAGTCGGTTTACCGCGTTCGTCGTCGCTGCAGCACGAACATCGATACGCCAATCACGGTGAGAATTGTCGACGAAGGCTCCGGAATCGGAATGCCTAGATTGCCTCGGATTTCACCCGTGCCAAATACGCTTGTGTGCACGTTAACGTAAGCGTTTCCCGCGACCATGATGTCTACGACCTGTTGAGGCTCGAGCGGATCGAATCCGGTTTGAATGAGCGTAGTCAACTCACGGCTGCCGGAAATGTCGGCGGACGTTGTCACGAGTTCGGCTGGGAGTGTGGGCGGTCCATAGATTTCGAAAATGTGCTGAGGATTGCTGCTGTTTGCGTCGGCCGGGCCGTGTATATGAAGCTTGGTTAGATCTCCGACCATCCCGTCCCATTGCAGGGAATACGACAGCGTATTTGTTTCGCTGTTGTAGAAAATGGTGCCTGTCCCCTTTCCTGGGCTGTTGGTTGAGCCGTCGGGTTCGGGGCCGTTTTTGACTTGTTGTTCGTTGATTTCAAAGTTCCATTCCAGGATGTCAGCGTTCGTAGCTGACGCGACGACCACGGCGAAACAGAACGCGATGGCAGAAAGTGTGGTTCGATTCATGTTGCTAATCATTGGGAGTGTGCTTCTTGAAAGAGTTACCAATTGCAAATGCGCAAAACGCAATCGCGATTACATTTGTTTGTGGTTCGGGTATGGATTGGGTATCACTTCGCGGTGACGCTGACGTCACGTAACCTCCAGCCGTAAATGCCGTGATGAAATCACCAGAGTCGAAATCGCCATCTCCGTTCCAGTCACCAGTTGACCAAGTTGAATTGTCTTCGACGTCGTCCTCATACTCGTTGGCTTGGAACACGACGATGAAATCAGAACTGTTGAACGTTCGATCCAGATTGGCGTCACCGTAAGTCGTGCCAAACAGATCGACGATCCATCGTTCGCGATCATCGTTGTTGACCAGCCCGTCTTTTGTCAAATCGAAGCCGCTGTCGTGAGACATCGCGAGGCTGATCTCGGTAAGCGCGTCTAGATCGGCAACAGTTAGCTTACCGTCTCCATCAAAATCGCCTTTGACAGGAAGCGTTTGTGACGCGTCCAGAATGTAGAGTCCCCAGCGCGTATCGCTGACCAGCACGCGGCCGTGCCCAGGAAATACATAGACTGACGTCGCACCGACAAAACCTCCCAGGGGGCTCGTGTTTGGACTCGTGTCGAATTTTCCCAGACGGTTGATCGAATTTGTCGAACGCACGTTGTCTAGGTCGAGCGATTGAACACCCTCTTGATGCCACGCGATGTACGCGATTTCATCTTGCACGAAGACGTCGCCTGGACTGAACGCGTTCAGCCCGAAGTCGGACGCGTTGGCTCGCGTCAAAAACACAGGATCCGTCGGATCGTTGATGTCCCACACTTCGATGCTACCGCCCACTCGCTTTTGCGAGACAATCAGCATGTCGCCGCCGGTAGAGGCAAGAAAAGCGGTTGATTCACCCGATTCCAATGATCCGACTTCGACCACGCCGTTGGTTGCGTAGTCAGAAATGTCGTACACATACGTCGACCCGCCTCCGGTTCGTCCACCGAGGCCAGCAATCAAGAGGTGATCGCCTTTGACCAGCAGGTCATGGTTGGCAATCGTGTCGCCCGTGGCGAAGCTGCCAAGAACATTTGGCGTGTTTACGTTCGAGACGTCGACTGCGAAGACTCGATCGGAGTTTGCATCGGTGGCGAACAAGAGATCACCGTATAGCACGACGCTGTTGATTTTGTCGCTCAACCCGTTTGCTATACCGATCGTCGCAAGTGCTTGAGCGGATCCCGTGCTCACGTCAACAAAGTGCAATCCGCCTCCATTGCTGCTCGCCCAGATCCCGATTTGATCGTGAACTTGAATCGTGTCGAACGCGAACGACGTATCAGGCAAATAGGTATCGAGTAGCACGGTATTCGAGGCGTTCGAAATGTCGATCAGCGCAACGCCCGAATCGACAGAACCTAAGTATGCTGTGTCGCCAACGCCCCACACGCCGGTATAGTTGATTTCTCTGTCGACGCTGAATGGGCTAGAAAACCCGCGAAACGCCAGTGGAATGGCGTTTTCGGTCACATGTCCGCGTGCGCTAACTGGAACAAAACAGATTGCGAACAATGGAACGATTTGTAATACGAATCGTGCCCTAAACGTCGGATTGGAGTAGACTCTGCAGAACATCATTCAAAACCCGGTGCCGATAAGTTCCACTGTAAATCAGATGCAACGATTTGTATGCATGTTTGACGGAAACGCGTTTGCATCAGCCATCGTCAACTACGACGATACCGGTTTTGTCGTATTTAGGTTTGCAGGCACCATTCAAACTCGGGAAAAAGCATGTTTAGAGTTTCACTATGTTTCGTACTTTTGACGAGCGTCGTGTTCGCCGATGAAGCAGCAAGACGCTGGGAACGGCAGATCGCGCAATTCGAGGAATCTGATGCTAAGTCGGCCCCGCCGGAGAACGGGATTCTGTTTGTGGGCAGCTCGAGTATTCGCGGCTGGAAGCTGGATCAGTATTTTCCCGGATTGCAGACGATCAATCGTGGTTTTGGTGGATCACAGATGAGTGATTCGCTCCATTTCGCGGATCGCATTGTGATGCCGTATCGTCCTAAAGTTGTCGTTGTGTACGCGGGCGACAACGACATCGCTGCAGGCGAATCGCCCGAACAGGTCAGAGACGACTACGTTGCGTTCGTCAAGAAAGTCCACGCTGCATTACCGAAGACTCGCATCTTGTTCGTGGCAATCAAGCCCAGCCTTAAGCGGTGGAATCTTGTCAGCGAAATGCGTAAGGCAAACAAGATGATTTCGGACATTGCTTCGAAAGATCCGTTGCAGGATTTCGTCGATATTGATGCGCCGATGATCGGTGAAGATGGTAAGCCTCGAAAAGAACTATTTGCTGACGACGGATTGCACCTAAATCATGAAGGATACGTGCTGTGGTCCAAAGTGACGCTCGCGGTCATTAACAAGAAGCCCATAACCGCAAACGGCAACGAACAATAGAAAGGCGTGAATGTGAAGAAGGCAATCATTGGCTGCGTTGTTTATTGG
>JAGQPC010000612.1 GCA_020426925.1 Planctomycetales bacterium
GTCGATGAAGTCGTCGTGCTCCATTTCGATAGCGTTGCCGGGAACGACGTCATGTTCTTTGATCTTCATAACACTGTCGGTTCCGATTTCCTGCAACGCACGAAGTTGCTCGGGATCCATCGAGCTCAGAGAGCCGGAGGCCGCGCCGGCGTCTATTGACGTAACCGTGGAGTTCGCAAAGTCGACAACGATTTGCTCGTTGCCATCATACATATGCATTTGCCGAACCGGTTGGTGGTGGACACGAGACGCCGTAAGGTTCGCGACGCGCCCATCGTGGAATTGAATCCAAGCGGTCGCCGTGTCTTCGTAATCAGTCAAAACGCACTGCCCCCAGGCTTTCACGTCGACAATTGGGCTATCGACAACTGAGAGCAATAACTCGATGTCGTGGATCATGAGATCGTGAACGACGCTGACATCTGTCGACCGAAAGCTGAACGGCGCACAGCGATGAGCGGCGACGAACTGCGGGTGCCGAATGATTCTCGCGGCGGATTGCCAAGCTGGGTTGAAATGCTCGACGTGCCCAACCTGCAGAGCCACCGCCATTCGGTCCGCTTCCTCGATGAGGCGTTTGGCTTGCGTCGTGTGAACAGTGATTGGCTTCTCTACGAATACGTGGACGCCGTGAGCGATCAGGTCGCTGGCGACTTGCTCGTGAGCAACGGTTGGAGTCGACACGATAGCGGCATCGACTTTCGCAGCAAGCTCGTTGTGATCTGATGACGCCTTAATCCCAAACTCATCGGCGACCTGTTTAGCAGCCGCTTCGACGGAATCGACGACTCCCACAAGTTCGACGCGCTCGTTTTGCTTTAGCAATCGCGCGTGAATTTTTCCGAGATGGCCTGCGCCGATCACGGCAAAACGAAGACGACTCACGCGGCTCTCCTTTGATCGCGTCCGCGACCGTGGCGACCTTCCTGTTGGTCTTGTATGAAACTGAGCAGGTGATTTACCTGCGGTAAGAGCTTGCCGTCTTGGCGAAGTAATTCTCGGGCGTGATCTAAACCAACGCGTGCTCGATACAGCAGCCGATGAGCGTCCGACAACGCTCGAATCACGTCCTCGGGAAAGTCATTGCGTTTCAGAGCAACCTGATTGATGCAACGAGGTCTCGCCGGTTGTCCTTCGACCAACATGAACGGCGCCACATCGTGAAGGACTCGGCTCATTCCACCGATGAAGCTGTAGCTGCCGATCGTGGAATAGTGGTGTACGGCTGCCGCACCTGAAATTGACGCATAATCGTGAACGTGGACATGTCCCCCAAGCAGACTTCCGTTGGCCATGACCACGCGATTTCCGACTCGGCAATCGTGCGCAATATGAGAACAAGCCATTAGATAGCAATGGTTGCCCAATGAGGTAATGCCGTCTTCTTTTTCGCTGGCTCGGTTGATTGTCACGCATTCACGAATGACGTTGTGATCGCCGATGATGACCCGCGTGTCAGTTCCGCGGTAGCTCAAGTCCTGAGGTTCGCCACCAATCACGACTCCAGGATAGATGTGGTTGTACCGGCCAATCGTCACTCGGCCCATGACGGTCACGCCATTTTCTAGGCGCGTGCCGGCTCCGATCTTTGCGTTTGGACCGACCACGCAAAATGGTCCAATTTCGGCGGAATCTGAAATCTCTGCACGCGGGTCTACAACAGCGTTGCTTGCGACGAGCGTCATAAAAGTTGCTCCAAGAAGGTTCGCTCGTTTCGGGATTTGCCGGTAATTCTGTGCGGGAACAGAGTAACCAGAGGCACGAATTCGTCACGACTTCGCGTCAAAAACGGCCGCTTGGCCATGAACGGCGAACTTGTATTCGAACCGGCAGAACGTGTCTACGTCGATTCAAGAGAATTGAAATATGGGCGTTAGAGAACGACGTTTCTCCAAAGAGAACTGACCCCAGATCGAAAAAATCTGGGAAGTTGCCAGATGTGCTTGCGCACTTCCATTGTCCGATCTCGGGATTCTTGGTAGTAATAGGGCCAAGGCAAGGTTAGGCCTTAAGGCCCGCGCTCTAAGTAAAGCTGCTTCGCAGACGAATTCAAGCTTGACGCGTTTAGGCGGGCGAACCGCTTGCTACAAGCCTTCGCTCTAGCAGGCAATTTTGGTGCAACATCACACGGACGTTTCGCAATGGAAATCCTCGTAGCAGTAATCAGCCTGACGATCGTTCTGCTAATCACAGAAGGCGTCGTTCAGAGTCCAAGTCAGTAGCTTGGGCACTGTCCCCGTTTGCGCACGCTTTTTCCGGACGTGTCATACAAGTCCGTGCGGACGCCCCCGGACCAGCCAGCTTGAGCCTGTGAATGGCTCAAGCAAAAACAGCTGTGATTATCCTGACGGCGTGCCGATCTAGGCCGCCCCGTCTCCCAGGATTACCACTGGGACCGTCTTAAGAAGTATCCAGAGATCGAGCAGCAGATTTCGGCGATGAATGTACTGGAGATCGAGTTCAAGCTGTTGCTCAAATGCCAAATTGCTTCGCCCCGATATCTGCCAAATGCATGTAAGACCGGGCTTCACAGCAAGTCGCTCAAAGTCATCTGGCTGATACAGCGCAACTTCTGACGGAACTGATGGACGTGGTCCGACGAGGCTCATATCGCCCCGCAGGACATTCCAAAACTGCGGGAACTCGTCGACACTTAGGCGTCGCAAGACTCGCCCAACTTTGGTTATGCGTGGATCATTGAGAATCTTGAATGTGCGATCATAAGGATGTTCATTCAAGCCTTTTAGCTCGTGCTTCAGCTCTTCCGCGTTCGTAACCATCGAGCGGAACTTGTAGAGGCTAAACGGCCGCCCGCTTCGACCAATTCGCGTTTGGCAGAATAGAATCGGCCCCCCGTCCGTTAGCTTAATCAGCAATGAAGCAATGATGATGATCG
>JAGQPC010000613.1 GCA_020426925.1 Planctomycetales bacterium
CGTAGCCGCTGATGCCAAGCTTCTTGGTCGTTTGGATCAACGTTGTGAAGATGTCCATCGCGCGGACTCGCTGTGGCTGTGCAGGCTGACGTCGCGTCGGCGCGCGCTGACGCGAGCACCTAACTCCGAGGTGTTGTTGTGGAGCGGGATGGCTGGGTTCGATAAGACGGTCAGTAGCTCCTCGCGTTTCGCGCGTGTCTTGGCGATGCGATCGTTGAGTGCGTCGTACTTCGTTTCGGTTGCAAACAGTTCGTCGAATTCCAAACGCAGCCGCGAAGCACGTTCGTCGGTTGGAGATTTTCGGAACGCTTGCTGGGGGCTTCGGCGGCTTCGGACTTCGTTTGCCGCGAGCATCTTCAGAGGAATGATCGCCGTCTTTTTTGTCGGCGCCTTTTTCGTCGTCGCCACCACTCGAAGCAGGATTCGAAGGATCGTTGGTGGTCTTGCCGTTCTTTTTCTTCTCGAGCTTTTTGCGAAGTCGCTTCACTTCCTCAGCCAGCGACTCCTGCTGCGCAGCCAGCACTTCCACGACATTGAGCAACTTCTCGACCGCAATCGACACGTCATTCGGCAGCGGCTCCGCCGCAGCCAAAAGCTCTTCGACTTCATCCACAATCGGTTTCACATCGGAAATACCCATGCGCTAATTCATAGCGACTCCTCAGAAAAATCAACTAGATGCAATGCTGGCGCTTGAGAAGATACGGCATCAACTGTCCTGGGACTAATTATGGCTAAACTACCCGTAGGGTTTGACTCGCGTAAGGCGAGTTTGCATCACCATTCCACTTGCAGAAGGCCGAATATCGATTCTGGCAAACGCGATGCGAAAACTGCCCAAGATTGCGAAGTAATCCGCTGCCATGTCGATCACTCCCTCAAGCCACAGCCCACTGACTCAACGATCACGTGGCTTGTTCTGAATCAATCGGAACAACTATTCCATATGGCGGATTGAATCGATCTCGGTGCCTGCCGACGAGAGCCCACATGACTTCGTACCGTGGGGCGGTACGCGGGTAGTGGATACAACCATCGGTGAGCACCAAAGCACCTGTTACCTCCGGATCCAACGATAGCTGATCCAATGCGAAGGACAAATCGCTGCCACCGTAGCCGGAGATTTCGAATCTGGCCAACTCGTCTACGTCAATCCAACGATCACTCGTCACGTGGCTATCACACTGAATTACGTGGACTTCGCTGACACCACTAGCTAGGCAAAACGACGATATGGCGCCCAACGCTGCCGGTAACTCGTCAGTCATCGATCCGCTGCTGTCGAGGACGATGTGCATCGTCCAACCATGACGACACCGTCCCGGCAAAACTATATCGCGTCGAGTTCCAACGCGTCGCGATGCACGGGCATAGTCACGTTGGCTTGGGGAAATGGCATCGATCCACTGTTGAAGAACGCGTTGCCACGGCGTGCGGTATGCGTTTCGGATCGCTTCAACATTTTGAGACTTTGCTTCACAAGTTGAACCCGTAGGCGAGGCGACCGCTCGCTCAATGCCCTTGCGCAGCTCGGCCAGACTAGCCGTCCGAACTGCCGTACGGCGCGTCAGCAGCGTCAATGCTTGTCGCTGGAACGGTGAAATCTCCGGTTCAAGCTCTTTTTCTTCGTCGCTTGAAATCAAGTCGCCGCGAATCGTTGAAGGAAGTGGGGGCTCTGACTGAGGGAGCTCTACCGGTTGGAACACGCCTGCGTCCTCCAAAGCTTTGGACAGAGTGGATCGCGACGATGCTGGTTCCGGCATGTCGTCGCCGTTCCAACAATACCACCCATCCGTTCCGGATTGATGAAGTTGCACAATCCACTCCTCAAGTGAACGCTCGCTCGCACGGTACCGGAATAGCCCACCCAACGGCGGAGCGCGATGCAGTTCTTCACTGAGCATGTCGTTGATGATCAGGTCGTGAGCGATGTTTACCGTCAAGCGATCGCTGTTGCCCGCACGAGCATGAGTATCCAGCGCCAAATGCATCAACTCGTGCGCTAGAATATACATGGCGTCAGGGATGGCAATCGTTCGAAATACGGCTGCGTTGATAGCCGTCAAACCGGAAGCCGCAACTGCAGCCACGGGCACGCGATTCGTAGTCACCAGTCGCACCTGCCTGGAAAGTCCGCACAGATGCGGGAGCGTGGCTTCCACGAGACGAAGCGCCTGCTCAGCGCGAGACGTTGCTGTTGCCTCAACCAGCGTGGATTCGCAGGGAATCGGACTTTGCATAAGATGACTCTCCTATGGTTGAATCGTTGGTCGATTTGACTGAGTATTGAGAATTCGCGTCAACCGCAAGTCGCAACTGTCAGTCCGGTCACTTGCTGGAGTGATTGGAACATCGCCTCGGCCGCACCGAGTTCTCCCCAGGGTTCAACGAGATCGATCAAGAGCGCCATTCGCATCTCACTGGGAATGCGAATGAGAAACTCGTTGATTTTTGAATGATGGCAACTCGGAAACTCACGCCGCTCGACAAGTGTTCGCATCCGATGGATCACGAACCAACGAGCTGTATTATTCGCTGGCAAAACGTCAGGGTCGTCGAGATACTGCTCAACTGGAAGCAGCTCTTCTAAGGATTCTTCCGCCATTGCGCAGAACAGCGATGCATCTTCCGGAGAGAGCGTGCCAAAAGCTAATGCTCTGCGGATCGATGGATTCAGAACGCACTTCGTTTCGGCGAGATCTAGTGACCGAGAAAGCGAGGTCCACGCTCTCGGGGTTGAAAACGGTCGCGGCTCTGCCGGTGCGCTGCGCATCAACGAGCAGGGCATGTACGTTAGAAATGCTAGAATCTCCGAACGAATGCTATTCGATTTTGCCCATGCCAACCACTG
>JAGQPC010000614.1 GCA_020426925.1 Planctomycetales bacterium
TGGCGAAGATTTCTTGGAAGTGGACGGGGCGATCTTTTGCCTCTCCGCCAAGTCGGTCGGTCGAGCCGATAACTTGCCCCATGTTTAGGCCGCCTCCTGCGAGCACCGCGCACGATACGTTCGGCCAGTGGTCTCGGCCAGCGTCTTTGTTGATGCGAGGAGTCCTGCCGAATTCACCATAAACGATCACGGTGACGTCGTCGGACATGCCTCGTTCCTGTAAATCGGAAACGAGCGCCGTGACCGCTTGATCGAGATCCGGGAAGTTCTCTTTCGCTATTCGAAAGTTTGAACCATGCCAATCCCAAAAGCTGTAGCTGAGCGTCACGCATCTCGCTCCAGCTTCAACAAGCCGCCGAGCGAGCAAGAATTGCTGATTCAATCTCGGCGCGGCGTCACCTTGAATCTTGTCCGTCCCAAAGCCGTATCGTTCGCGAATGGCTTGCGGTTCTTTTTCTACATCGAGTGCGTCTGCAAGACGGCTGGATGTCAGCACGCCGAGCGCTTGTTGCTGCAGCGCATCCGCGCCTGCAACAATCGATGATTCATCAGCTCGTCGGCGAAGGCTATCCATTTGACCGAGCAGGCTGCGGCGGTTCGACAGACGATCGACGGTGATCGAACCTAACGAAAGATCGTCGCGACCTTCACCGTTTGGTTGAAACGGAGTGTGAGCCGGGCCGAGAAAACCGGGCTTGCCAGAGTTATACGGCGTATGCTGCATCCGTGGTGACAAACCAACGTACGGAGGCATGGCTGGATGTTGGCTGCCTTTCAATCGCGAAAGAACTGAACCCAATTCGGGCCAGCCGCCAGCCGGTTGGTTGTCTCGCAGCCGCCCCGTTAAACATTGGAAGGACTCGTGGCGGTCCTTCGCACCGACGACCGATCGAATGAACGCCAAACGATGAGCGTTTTTTGCCATCAGCGGAAGGTGTTCGCAGATTTCGATTCCCGGGACCGACGTTTTGATTGGGTTGAACTCGCCGCGAATTTCGGATGGAGCATCAACCTTCAGGTCGAACATATCTTGATGCGGAGGGCCGCCCGGCAGGTAGACCATGATGATCGATTTGTTCGATGATGCTCTGCCTCCGAGAGACTCCGCTCGCAGCAAACCAGGCAACGAAAGTCCGCCGAAGAGTCCTGTGCTAACAAGCCCGCCAACGTGCAAGAACGATCGGCGCGAAACGGAATCGCATGTCTTGTTGTGGCGAGGGCCAGCATTAATCGTCAGCATGTCGATCTCCAATGTATTCGCGGCGGCAAGGAATGCCGTAAGGTAGGGGCGAACAATATTGTAGCGGTTCTGTGCGACGGTTTGAAAGTCGAAGGAAACCCGTGTTTTTAGGTGTAATGCAGCCCAGAATCAAACAGTCCTGAACGTACGATGGACGTCCAGTCCGTCGCCGCACGAATCGACGGACTAATCGACGGACTAGAAGTCCGTCGTACTTTTCGCGTCGTAAACAGTGTTGCTAACATCCTTCCATCCTGTACCGCAGTAACCAATTTGGACAAATAGCCCACGGCGTGTACGCTATTGGTTTCCCAATCTGGCAACAGTTACGGAGGAAACCTCAGTGCGGTACAAGAGTTTTGCAAAACTAGTTATTGCAATGTGTTTCTGGGGCGTGATCGCGCGATTGTCGTTTTCTCAATCACTCCAGCAGACATTGAACGACATCGATGTTGGTGACCGTTGGTCGTACAACGATTGGGATTCCGCGAAAGCCGCGGCTGCGAAGTCAAAGAAACCGATCCTGGCGCTGTTTCGCTGAGTGCCCTGACACGCCTGCAAAGGCTTTGACGGGCAGGTTGTCCGCCAGGATTCAGAAATCAGCGACTTGCTGGATCAGTTTGAGTGCGTTCGGATCGTGCGAATGAACGGTCTCGATTTAAACCGTTTTCAGTTCGACTATGATCAAACGTGGTCCGTGATGTTCTTCCGCCATGACGGCACGGTGCTGGCCAGATACGGAACTCGCGGTGACAAGGACGGCATGTCGTACAACTCGCTGCAAGGTTTTACGAACACGTTGCGGACGGTTTTGGATGTCGATCAAAACTGGCAACCGCAAATGCAAAAACAATATGGCGACAAGTTGGGCCCACGCGTTCAGCACTCGAAGGCAGACGACATTCCGTCTGAGACGATCTCGCGAATTCTGGCGAACGAAAGAGAAGGCAGGCAGAGCTGCATTCATTGCCACAACGTCTACGACGGCCTTCGCGATTTTGCGATCAGTCAAGGCGACTACGATCCAGCAAAACGCTACAAGTACCCATTGCCGCAGAACATCGGTTTGCACGTCGACAAGGTTTCAGGCACAAAGATCACGAAGGTCATTCCTAATTCCGCAGCTGCGAAAGCTGGAATCGCAGCCGGACAGCAAATCACGCGTATGAACGGGCAAGCGATTCATTCGATTGCTGACATTCAGTTTGTGCTGCACCACACCGGCGAAAAAGCCAACATCAAAATCGAGCTCGATGGTCCAAACGGTGAAACGACCGCGATAATTTCTGTCTCGCCAGGTTGGAGAGTTGCAGACATCGGATGGCGAGCGTCGATGTACGGCATGCCACCGAAACCGGGACTTTGGGTTGAAGCAGCGGACGAAAACCAAAAACGCGAATTGGGAATCGCGCAAGACAAGCTCGCTTTAAACGTCCGTGGCGTATTCGGCAACGACGTGCGGCGAGGCGGTCTCAAGAAAGGAGACGTCATTGTTCAATTCGGCGACGAGACTGCACATCACTCTGAAGGTACTTTTCACGCACACTTGCGTCTGAACTATTACACGCCGAATGCTCGGTTGCCGCTGAAAGTGATTCGCGATGGACGCAGCGTCGATTTGACCGTCACGTTTCCAAACAAATGAGCGCTGCATCGTTCGCAAACAGCCTCCACCGTGCCAAAGGCACATTACTATGTCAGCCCGGGGTGGAGCAACGCTATGTTGCGTAACCTCGGGATTGCGCCAAACGACGACTCGTGAGCCCCAAACAGGGGCGGCTCAAATTCAGGAATACCCCGTTGGGGTTCGGAGATCGTAGGTAACCCATATCCCAGGGTTTCGCTTCGCTATGCCCTGGGCTGACATAGCTCCGTCCCGTCGGGACGTTTATCGTTCGAACGTTCTCAAACCAACTAACCGCACAAGAACGCCTCAAGCTCGCTAAGGTGTTCGATCACATGGACTCGCTCTGCTTGTTCAGGGCTGCTGAATCGCGGCGGACCATGTGGAGCATAGACGAATACGCACATGCCAGCGGCAAGTCCCGCGTCGATGCCGAATGGGCTATCCTCGACAACCGCACAATTTGCGGCGTGCGTTTGCAGGTATCGAGCGGCTTGCTCGAATAAGTCCGGATGTGGTTTGTAGATCTTGCGATCGTCCGCGCTGAATCGTTGCTCTTCGTCGAAGAATCGCTCAAGACGTGTGAGTTCCAAGTTCAGCGAGATCTTTTTTCGCGGAGCGTTGGATGCTAAGCAATACGGCAGGTTAACTTCCGTCAAAAGTTCGCTTGCTCCGTCAACTTCGGCGACAGGCCGAGTGCGAAATGCGTCGGCTTGACGAAGGCGAAATGTTGGAATGAAGTCGTCCGGTAAACTTTCACCGATCCGACGTTCCATCTCGGCCACCGCGTTTTCGAGTTGCCCTCCGGCGAACAGCGTAAACGCTTCTTCCACCTCCATTCGCAAACCGAATTCAGCTCCATATGCCACCAACGTTTCGATGCTAAGCGTTTCGCTGTCGACCAGCGTTCCATCGCAATCAAAAATCACCGCCTGAATGTTCGCGAACATACGCTCTTTCTAGGAAAAAACTGGAAAGTCGAGTCCCTAATTATGGACGGAAACAGCTCCAACGCGAGGCGGGTGATTTTGCCGAATACACGGGATGCGTAAGATTTGAGATTGTGTATATTACCAGGTAGGAGTCGTATCCGGCGGGGGTTCTCGGAAATTCGTAACTCGCGAATCGTTGTCCGCCGAACACTCGATGCAATCGATCGTATTGGCGACCATGGAAGATCCGTTAGATCGGTTCTTCTAATCAGCCAATCCGATCTTCAGGTCTTCCGTGCGAAAGTGCGGGCGCAGGTAGCCTGTATTTGTTGTCCGCGCGTACTTTGTGCGTCTGTCCAAAAAGCTCTCCGTACACCATTGGAATCGTCATGAAGGTTCAAGAGTTTTTAGCTCATCACGGAATCGGCAAGAACCCGTTTTCAGAAGAAGACGCGCAAACGGATCCCGTCTTCAAATCGCACTGTATTGAAAACACCTACCATCCGGCTTGGGACAAGATCTTTGGCGACCCGAGCGAGCCCGCGACTTCGATTGTGTTCGGTGAAAAAGGTGCCGGCAAAACGGCAATGCGTTTGCAGATCAACAGTCACGTTGAAGCGTACAACCGCAAGCATGGAAACAGCAAACTGTTTGTCATCAACTACGACGACTTCAATTCGTACCTCGATCGATTCGTCAACAACTTGCCAGCTCGTCGCCGTCGAGTCGACAAAGCATTAGCCGCGTTTCGGTTGTGGGACCACATGGACGCAATCCTTTCGATTGGCGTGACCGATTTGGTCGACAGAGCGCTGGGCGTTGCGAAACACGCCGATGCCGATGTGGCCAGTCGACTGGCAGAACTGGACCGTCATCAAAAGCGAGACTTTTTGCTTTTGGCTGCGTTCTACGATCAGTCGACGGCGGAGCAAATGGAAACTCGGTGGCAGCGCCTGCGTCGGAAGCTGCGTTTCATTTCGCCCAAAGCTTATGTGCCGTTTGTTGCTGGTTGCGTCGTCACGGTACTGGCTGTCGTCGCGTTCTTTTCGCTGATGATTGGTTCGATGGGAGAAGAAGCGTCGCCCACGATCGTGGACCTCTACAACGGCATCCCCGCTTGGGCGTACTTCGCTGTGGTTGGCGGTTCGTGGCTGGCGTACGTTTGGAAATTCGGTTCGCGCCTACTGACTGCGTATGGAGTGGTGAGTTCCAATCGAGTCGGTAACGCAACGACAAGCGGCATTCGCAAGGTGCTGATGCGACTAACGTCTGCCGACCTTTCTGGGCAGCCGATTCCGAACAAGGATCGAACCGACGACCGCTACGAGCTGGTTTCAAAATTCCAGGGCATCTTAGAATCATTGGGATACTCGGGAGTCGTCGTCCTGGTCGATCGTGTCGATGAGCCTCATCGAATTAACGGCTCGCCCGACTTGATGAAGGCGCTCATTTGGCCGCTGCTGGACAATAAGTTCCTCAAACACCAGGGCATCGGTGTGAAGCTGATGCTGCCTGCCGAGTTGAAGTACTTCGTGGAGCGCGAGGATCGCGATTTCGCGCAGAGAGCTCGACTTGATAAACAAAACGTCGTTCCGTCACTTGCCTGGACGGGCGAAGCTCTATTCGACATGGCGAACGCGCGGCTGAAAGCGTGTGCAGCCAACGGATCGCCCGCGTCGATTCGCGACATGTTTGAAGAGAACATTTCACGCGAACATTTGATCGACAGTTTCAAGTCGCTGCGAGTGCCACGGCACCTGCACAAGTTTCTCTATCACTTATTGGTGGCTCATTGCAATTCGCACACCGACGAAGCTCCGGACTGGAAAGTGTCGAAAGAGCTGTTTGAATCAGAGCTGGCAATGTACCGCCGCGATTTGGAAAGCATGGCGCACTAGCGTGCGGTACGCGAAGTCTGCTGCAACGAAGTGGCTGGAGAACTTAGCCCCGAGTTTTTTTACCTTTCAACCAACGCTGGCCCAACGCCTGCTTTGCAAGTCTTTACAGTCCGAGATGAGGCCTACTTTCGTTTCGCTCAGCCCGTATCTGACTAGAGAGCCGTATGGGGAGAATCGCACGTACGGTTCGGAGGGAGGGGAATCCGGCCTGACCGGACTTTCCTAATCCTATCCAAAACAGTCGCAATAGTAATCAATTGCGATTCCTCCGTGGCGCCGAACTAGGCCGCCAGCTTTGAGTTTCCCGTGTTCTGAAAAGCTGACTTGCCCAATTCGAGCGCACTTGCGGAGGTGTGTCAGCGGAATTTAGACCGCTGAGTTTGGATCAGTTCCCTAGCAGACAGCAGGTTGTCCAGCCGCTGTGTGGAAGAAGTGCTTGAGTCAGCCGTCGGTGAGTTTTACCGCTGGACTTGAAGGTTTGTTTCCTGGGGTGGCAGCAGTCGGTAGCGATTGTTGAGACGACGCGTTCGGCTGCAGGTATCGCAAGCGTTTGATTCGGAAGCTATGACCTCGTCGCCCGACAGAATCATTTTGATTGCGACCAGCCGATCCAGGCTCAGCTGACGCGCTTTGCAGACGATTCCCAACAGTACTGTCCCCGAAGATTTGCAGGGCGGCGGAATCACAAACTATGGAACGCTGATCATCAGCACAACGGAGCTCTTCGGGAACTCCTTCGATCCAGTCACCAACGTCAAACCGTCAGGTGAAAACGCAAGGTTGCACACTGTCCCGAAATGCCCTTGAAGCGATGTCGAAGACATCTTGTCAAAATGTCGTTGCAACTAGCGATGATTTTTCGTTCTCGTCGGGTCGCACTTCTCAATACGAACTTTATTTTTTTGGATTCTGAAAATTTGCTGTCGAATTTGCGAATAGCTCGCGGGGTACCAATACAGCGAAGATTTTACTTCAGCGATTTGCGAATTGACAGATCACAGGATCCCAACAGAACAAGTGACTATTTTATGAAGAAATTTGTGATTACTACTATTGTTTGGTCAGTGCTTACGCTTGTCTGTACAGGAGAAAGTCTTGTGGTTCCACCCGGATTCGAAGATATGCCAGGACCTCGGAGTATTGGTGCTGCGGCGCCATCCGAGTTTCGTTTTCAATGGCGCTATCCTCAGAAATGGTTTCCCAACGAGCGCATTACAATCACGGAATTCAATTTTCGACGTAACTCTCAAACTCGCAACGAGATCGTTACCTTTTCTGATGTATTACTCCGTTTCAGCACCAGACAAGAACGAGGGTTAGATCGCATTTTTCGAAACAATTTGGGCGACGACACGCAGCAGGTTTATCTCGGCGACATACAGCAGCCCTTGCCGGTCGACGGTTCACCAAGGCCGTTCGATATCGTTGTTCCACTCGCGAATCCATTCGAGTACAACCCGGCGAGTGGTGATCTACTCGTAGATTTTGCAGTTCGAGGAGGTGTCGACATTCCGCCATTCTGGGATGGTGCGAATGCTTCAATGGGAGCCGTCGAGTACTTTTCCTGGGAGGCAGATGAAGACGCCGTCGGTGCCGAAGTGACGGGCCGTATCCCAATCAACCAGTTTGTCTACTATTATTCGTCAACAGAGGACGGAGATTTCAATTCGGATGGCATTCTTGATGCGGCCGACGTCGACCAGCTATCAGCCGTCATCAGCGAGCGGACGAACGATAAGCCGTTCGACCTAACCGGGGATGATCGAGTGGACAATCTCGATCGGCAAGCTTGGGTAGAGAGCGAGAAATTCGCGAACACTTTCTTTGGCGATGCGAACCTCGACGGCGAATTTAATTCAAGTGACCTGATTGCCGTTTTTAAGGTCGGAGAATACGAAGACGGTATCGCCGGAAATTCTGGTTGGGCCGATGGAGACTGGAACGGCGATGGCGAATTTGATACTTCCGACTTCGTCATCGCATTCAAAGGAGAGGGGTTCGAGCGCGGGCGTCGGCAAGCGGTCGCTGTTCCCGAACCGAGCGGAATGTGTTCAACGGTCTTCGTGTTCATCGCATGTTGGCTGCGAAGGCGAAGACGTTTCTCTCGATAACGCCGATACAAGAAGGCGGATGCGTGGCGTGATTGGGAAGACGCACCCAAGGCCAAATTCAAACGGTGGCACCCACAGTCTTGGAAGAACGCCGATCGTCGCCAGACGCAAAAACTACCTGATCCCGTCGTGTCGGTTTCTTGTTTGCGGCCGAGTGGGGAGAGCTTGACCATGCCACACCTCCTGGTACTCGTTCAGCATGCGCAGGTCTGAAACACGAAATGCGATTGAAGTGGTTGTCTTTCATGCGAAGGAATCCCATGGCTCAAGGAATGTGTTAAAGCTGCGGAAACCGCATTGGCCCCAGTTTGTTTGGGGCGAGCCGACACACACTTTTTGCGGGCTGCAATGTTTCTTGATGCAATAAATCAACGTCAAACCCCTGTGGTCGAGGGCGACGTTGCGATTGCACCACGCGCCGTTTCGATTGCGCGCCTGAGCGTTGCGATTGCGCGCTTGCACGCGGCGTCCGCGCCCAAAGAATTGGCGATTGCACAACGTCGCGTCGTTGTTGCGCGCGGACACGTCGCGTCTGCGGCAATTTCTCTGGCGATTGCGAGCTCTTAATTGCCGTTCGCGCGTCTTTAATGTTCGATCGCGTTCCGAGGAGTCGCGTCTGCGCCCGCGCACGTCGTGTCTGAGCGTCCCCGCCAGTCGTCTGCACGACCTTAACTCGGGTTTGCGCGGCATCAATCGGTCATTGCGCGCGAAAAAGTCGCGATTGCGCGCCGGCAACTCGTATTTGCAGGCGTGTAAGTGCCGTTCGCGTTCGGATACGTCGCGTCTGCGCGACGTGCTCAGGCGTTTGCGCCGACTTAAGTCGCGTTTGCGCCAAAATGAATCGTCATTGCGCGCAACTGAATGGTCTTTGCGTTCCAACACATCCCGTTTGCACGTCCGTAAATCTTGTATGCGCGCATGTAACTTGCCTATGCGCGACGTTGCGTCGCGTTTGAAAGGCAGCCAGTGGAGATTGCGGCGGAGACCAAGGGATCTGTGGTGAGATCGATCTGTGTCGTGGCCGAGCAAGTACAGTTTGTGCGCCAGCGATTTGCAATTGGGGCGGTATCACACTGCGTCCGAAAGATTGTCAACGGCGGCTGCGGTGGAATCCTCGTAATTTGTGATGCGAACGGTTTGTGTCGTGTATAAATCAGGTTTCGCGTAGAGGAAGCACAGGAACGCAAGCTGGGAGCTTACACCGCGTCCATGTCCCAACCGCCTTGGGTGAGCAGTAGGGTGCTCAAGCTGAAGGGATGCTTAGCAATATCAACAAATAGCCCGTGTCAGCTTAATCGTCGAGTAGTGGAAGTTGCTAAACTTCCTGGCGGACGGGATCTTCACTCGTTCAATTCATTTCGAGAATACTCGCGCCAAACGTGAATCCGCCGCCGAACGCGCACAAGCCGTAGCGTTCACCGGCGGTTGCGTTGGGCAGCAACTCGGATAGGCACAGAGGAATGCTGGACGACGACGTATTCCCGTGATTGCGAATATTGCTGTAGACGGGAGTGTTGATGCGGTTTTCGATCGCATCGAGGATCCGCTGATTCGCTTGATGGGGCACAATCATTTTCAGATCGGAAACGTCGACGCCGCGTCGCTCGCACGCTCGGTTCAGGCTGGTGACCATCGTGCGAACAGCTTCGCTGAACACTTTCTTGCCTTGCATCTGGATAAAACCATCGTGCAGCAGAGGAACCGAAAGCACGTTGCCGGCATCGCTCTTCGCGGACAAATCGGGGCGATGCAAGCGAGCCTTCGCGTCTTCGAAATGCGCCTCGCCATACAAGACCGTGGCGGAAGAGGCGTCGCCAAACAAAATGGCAGTATCGAAGTCGTCCAAATCCAACAGCGGTGACAGAACTTCTGCCGTCACGACCAGCACACGACCGTACGGTGAACTCTGCAAATAGTCGTACCCGGATTGCAACGCGTATAAATAGCCGGAGCATGCCGCGTTGATGTCGAACGCTTGCAGCATTAACTCGCCTTTGTTGTCAGCCAGTTCGTTTAGCAAACGACAAGCCATCGATGGAGTGACCGACGTTGGACTGGTGGTGCTGCAGACTAACATGTCGATATCTTCGAGAATCAGGTTCTCTTGCTCCAGGACGTTGCGACATGCCTTCGCAGCCATCGTGATCGCGTTTTGGTCTTTGCCCACCCAACGTCGACTTTCGATTCCAGTGCGGCGCAGAATGTCTTCACTAGTGCGCGCGTTTTGGCGGCTAAGAATATCCCAATTCGTCACGTGGCGGCTTCCTTCGACCGTGGCAATTGTCGACATGCCGACGTCGAACTGACGGATGTCTGCGGTGGCTCGAGGAACTTTCAGTCGACCATTGGTTGATTTGCGCCGGATAATTGGAGTTTCGTGCAAATCCAACGGCGATGAGCGGCGAGGCGTCGCTTCACCGGACTCCAAACAAAGAATCGGATCACCGACGTTGACGGTTTCTCCTTCGTCGGCGATCAGTTTCAAAACTTTGCCCGACACTGTCGATGTCATTTCGAAAACAGACTTCGTCGCTTCGAGAGAAGCAATCGGGTCGCCTCGTTGCACGACGTCGCCGACTCCGACAAGCCATTCAACGACAATCACTGTTTCGTCGGACGGGCCAGAACCGACGGCATCAACTTCAACGGTTCCGGAACGATCCTGCTTCCGCGTTTCCCATTCGACATCTAAGTCGAGCAATTCCGCTGCTGTGTTCAATACAGACTTAAACGTCGGAAGCAGTTCCAATTGATTCTGGAAGTTGCACGGAACGTGCGTGTCTTTACGCGTTACTCGCCGCATCGCGACGGGAACACGAGCTTTCTCGGCGACTGTGGCCAAAACTTCGGCGCCGATTCCGCAAGTGTGATTGTCTTCGTGAACCGCGATCAAGCGAGCGGTTTTTTCTGCCGACGCGATCACGGTTCTTTGGTCCCACGGCGACAAAGACCGCAGGTCGATGATTTCGGATTCGATTCCGACGCGTTCCAATGACGCAGCGGTTTGTTCGCAAATTCGTACAGTGTTGCCCCACGCGACGAACGTTACGTCTCGTCCAGCTCGCACGCGTCTCGCTGGCCCAATGGGGACAAACTGATTTTGAACGTTCGTAGGAGTCGCGTATTTCGGATCGTTCAAACAGGCTTTCGGATACAGCATCAACGTCGGGCGTCCGGATTCAAACGCTGCATTCAACATCCCCGCCGCGTCCGTAGCGTTTGACGGCATGAATACATCCAAACCAGGAGTGTGCGCCATGATCGATTCGCCAGTTTGAGCGTGGTACGGTCCAAGTCCCGGGCGGCACGCTCCGCAAGCCGCCAACATGATTACCGGGCATTCCCACTGGCCAGCCGTTCGCCAGTACATTGTCGCCAGCTCTGACACGATCTGGTTGTTGGCAAGCGGCATGAAGTCGGCGAATTGAATGAACGCCACCGGTCGTTGTCCGGCCAGCGCTTGACCGATCGAGACACCGACGATCGTGGATTCGGTTAGCGGCGCATTGAGAACTCGGCCGGGAAACTGCGTGCTGAGCGTTTTCGTAACGCCAAACACGTCGCCTTTGGGATCTTCTATGTCTTCGCCGAACAGAGTCACTCGCTTGTCCGTAGCCAGCCGATGACGCAAGACCTCTCGCAGAGCATCTCGCATCGTCAGCGCTGGTTCACCTTCACCTCGCGATTCGCGTGATGGATGAGTGAGCTCAACAGGTAACGGACGCTTGGCTGATTGATCGGCGGTTGGATCCGGTTCAGCAAATGCCGCTTCTTCAGCTGCTTCGACTTCGGCGGAAACAGAGATCTGAATCTGCTCCAACTTCTCTTGCGGAACGCCTTCGTTCTTCAGGAGTTTTTCGCAAATGCGAATCGGATCTCCGTTAAGTGCGGCGTCGGCCAGATCTTCGGCGGTTCGATAAATCGTGTGATCGTCGGCGTTGGTATGGTTCGAAAGACGTTCAACTTCAAGCACGACGATCGCTGGCTGACGAGATTCTCGCATCTTCGCCACGACTTTCGAAAACGCTTTGTCTGCTTCGATGACGTTCTTGCCGTTGGCCTTCGTTACTGGAACGCCGAACAAAGCGTCAGTCGATCCCGGCGAATTGTAGAAGGTTCTTCCGGTCGTCTGCGTCGAGATCGCCCACTGATTGTCTTCAATCAAAAACAGGACAGGAAGATCCCGCCGCGCAGCCTCACCGACCGCTTCGAGGAATTCGCCTTGTTGACTAGTCCCATCACCAATTCCGCACAGGACGATTGGGCGTGAAGCTTGTTCGCGAATCGCAGAAGCAACGCCAACGGCTTGAAGCGCGTTATTCCCGACGGGAGTAACCATGCTCAGAATGTTCAGTTTTGGGTCGGCATGAAACGCGCTCATCCGACGTCCAAGCGATGACGATTTCGCGTTGCAAAGCAAACTGTCGAAAAAACATCGCGTCTGCACGCCTCGAGCTAGCAGTAGCGCGCGAGAACGGTAATGACAGTGCAACCAATCGTCTGGCGTCAAATAGTCGGCTAGCGCAGCGGTAGACTCGTGACCTGCGCCCGACAAGTGAAAGAAGGCTTCCCCACGGCTGGTTATTTCTTGCTCGGCTTTATCTATTCGCCGCGCCGTGAGCATGATGCGGTAAAGACGAAGGAGCTTTTGAGTGTCCATGTTGTTTCTTCGGATCGACAGATTGGCGCAAAAGCGGAGCGGGTTTGTACCTGAATCGAAATTGCTTGCATATGGCAATCGATCGTGCTGGTGGCTCGTTGATAGCAACCGCAGACGAGAGATCGCTTGAGTGCAGGCCAGCTGCCAGCCGTGACAGCCGCCAGGCCTTGAAAGCCTTATCGTCCTGGAGGACGCGTACAATCACGTAACCGCGCGCAATCGCTCAATGCATCGCAGCCTTCGCATTTTGAACCGCGCGATCGCCACACAGGCGCAAGCATTGCGAGTGATTGCACGAAAAAGACAGCACCAAACAGAAACCTGTTTTGAGTTTCGATTTTTCTTGCGTGTCGTTTTCGCGGTTTTTATATTGCGAGCGATGACGTAGGAACACGCCTTATCAGATCACAGCGTGCACTGCCGAATCGTCGATAAATCACCGTTGTGGCTGCTCGTTCTCGTCTGCGTTCTGTGGACGCGACGGCTTCGGTGTTAACCGAACTCCAGCATCCACCGTTTTCGTCGCACTCCAATCGCCAATCTGTTGAATGTGACGACGGACGAGCAGCCACAGCGGTGATGTCTTGCAGTTCGATCGAGCGGTTGCCAGCAAGTTCCGCGACCGCCCCTTCGCGCTCCAGGGATCTTTAGCAAGCAAGATCCACTACGGGAGTCGCGCCCTATTACGGTGTTTTTGCGAGTGCCTCGAACGCCCAAGTGTCCGACGCACAAACAATTTCGTGTTGTGAAGCGTAGTACTGAGCTACACTCCTCTATGTAGGCACGGATCCGCAACGTCCGTGCACCCAGCATAATCGCCATATGCGGACTCACCGCAACGGGTCCCTGGGCCGGTTTTAGGGGCAACGAGACAAGGACCTTTGACCATGTGTGGAATTGTCGGATATATCGGAAATCGCAACGCAACTGAATTCCTGTTAGAAGGATTGCGTCGGCTCGAATATCGCGGATACGACAGTGCTGGTATCGCGACGTTAGACGACAACACGGAATTCCACATCACCAAGGCCGTCGGACGGATCCAGAATCTGGCCGATCGCTTGGAAGAGACTCCAGCGGAAGGTCACATCGGAATCGGTCATACGCGTTGGGCAACACACGGACCGCCGACGGAAGAGAATGCTCATCCACATGCTGGTGGCGACGACGATATTGTGATCGTCCACAACGGTGTCATCGAGAATTACTCCAGCATCCGACAAAGGCTTATCGAAGAAGGCTTTGTTTTCAAATCGGCAACAGACAGCGAAGTGGTTGCTCATCTGATCGTTAGCTGCCTGCGCAAACTAGACATCGATTCGTTTGAGACAGCCACGCGAGACAATTTGATCACCGCGGTCAAACGTGCCATCGCAAAACTGCGTGGAACTTACGGCCTGGTGATTCTGTTCAAGAGTCACCCTGATCTTATGCTGGCCGCGCGACTTGGCAGTCCGCTGGTAGTTGGCGTTGGCAAGAACGAACATTTTGTTGCCAGCGACGCGTCGCCACTTGTCGGTTACACCGATCGAATTGTCTACCTCGCAGACCACCAAATCGCAGTCATCACCGCCAACGACTTGAATGTTGCTCACCGCGACCAGGGGCATATTAAGCACGACATTCAGGTGCTCGATATCGATTCCAACATGGTTTCGTTGGACGACGAATACGAACATTACATGCTCAAAGAAATTTTTGAGCAGCCGAATTCGTTGCGAGACGCGATGCGAGGTCGCCTTTCAGTTGACGATGCGACCGCGATGTTCGGTGGCCTGAATCTGTCACCGCAACAGCTTCGTCAAGTCAACCGAGTGATCTTGACCGCGTGCGGAACTAGCTGGCACGCGGGTCTCGTTGGAGAATACTTGATCGAGGAATTCGCACGCTTGCCTGTCGAAGTGGAATACGCAAGCGAACTGCGCTACCGCAATCCGCCAGTCGATAACAACACAATTCTTTTTTCGATCACACAGTCCGGTGAAACGGCCGACACACTCGCGGCTCAACGCGAAATGAAACGGAAAGGCCACGCGACGCTCGCGTTGTGTAACGTCGTGGGAAGCACGATCGCGCAGGAAGCTGACGGCGGTATTTACTTGCACGCTGGTCCTGAAATCGGCGTCGCATCGACGAAAGCGTACACTTCGCAAGTTTGCGTGCTGACGATGCTCGCGTTGTATTTCGGGCGAATCCGAAATATGAGCTTCGGCGCAGGCCAACGAATCATCAAGGCGTTGCAAGAAGTGCCGGACAAAGTCCAAGAAGCACTCGAAACCAACGATGCTGTTAAGCGAGTCGCTGAAAAATATGCGGATTGCGACAACTTCCTGTATCTCGGCCGTCAGTACAACTTCCCTACCGCTTTGGAAGGTGCATTGAAGCTGAAAGAGATCAGTTACATCCACGCGGAAGGCTATCCGGCCGCCGAAATGAAGCACGGTCCAATCGCATTAGTCGACGACCACACGCCCAGCGTTTTCATCATGCCTCACGGCAACGTCTATGACAAAGTGATGGCGAACCTGGAAGAAATCAAAGCCCGCGGTGGGCCAGTGATCGCGATTGCTGGCCAAGGCGACAACGCTGTCACCGAGCTCGCAGACGACGTGATTCACATTCCTGTTGTCGAAGAGTTCTTGCAGCCGATCGTCTCGATCATACCGCTGCAACTGTTGGCATATCACATTGCACTCCATCGCGGTTGCGATGTCGACAAGCCGAGAAACCTCGCTAAGAGCGTTACGGTTGAATAGCGAAGCGTTATGCGGGAAGATAGAAAGGCTGTGTTTCTTCCACATCAAGTTCTATCGATCCCGAATACATGACTACAGCATCTGATCAACGTCGCCCGCTACGGTTTCAGAGTCACACCGACGTCATCGCGGACGTTGAGAAACTGATATCGGGCGGTTTCGAAACTCGCGGCAAGTGGACGCTCGCGCAGATTCTTGAACATCTGGCGCTCGCCATCGATTCTGCTTACACCGGATTTGACTTCACGGTTCCACTGCTGATTCGAGTTTTCGTCGGGCCGTTCATGAAGAAGAAATTTGTCTATCAAGCAATGCCGTCGGGCTTCAACTTTCGCAAGAAGACTCGACTGCAGCCACCGGCCGACGTCGATCAAGAAGAAGCGTTCGCACATTTGCGTCGGATGCTCGATCGCCTCACGAACGAAGCACCAACACAAGCGCATCCGCTGATCGGGAAACTGTCAAAAGAGGAATGGTACCAGTTGTCGCTCCGCCACGCCGAATTGCATCTTAGTTTTGTGCACCCGACTTCATAGTTCGCACGTTAGGTTGTTGCATTGGATATCTTCGGTTGGCATTTCGACTTTGCCTGGACCTATTACGTTTGGGCATTGTTGTTGTTTGTGTTGAACGTCGTCGCATGGACAAGCAACATTTTCACTCTGCCCGGTAACTGGATCATCGTGGCGTTAACCGCTGCGTTCGCGTGGCTATTCCCGTCAGTGGACGGAAGCACGAACGTGTCTTGGTGGTGTGTTTTAGGTCTAATCATATTGGCTGGAATCGGCGAACTCATCGAGTTCTTCGCGAGCGCAGCGGGAGCAGTAAAACACGGAGCGAGTCGTCGCGCGATCGTTCTTTCGCTAATCGGATCGATTGTCGGAAGTTTCGCTGGAGTGGTTATCGGTGCGCCGGTCCCGGTTATCGGATCAGCCGTGGGCGCGATTGTGTTCGGTGCCGTCGGGGCATTTGCGGGCGGATATTGGGGAGAACAGTGGCGAGGTAATCAACACGACCAACGCATCGCCGTGGCGCAAGGAGCTCTCACGGGACGCCTGTTTGGCACCTTCGGCAAACTCTTTGTAGGAGCCCTCATGGTCGGGCTCGCGACTGTCGATTCGTTGATCTGAGACGCCAATAGACGCTCCGCCTGATAATTCGATGTGCTACGTTACAACATGGAAGCTGCCTTGACTTAGTCTGGCTAAAACCGTCAACGACACAACAAGACAACTTGGCCAATCCGAGCAGGAACCAAAACGTGGCAAACGAACCGATCATCAGTATTTCTGGACTTCGAGGAATCATTGGCGAAACGCTGACGCCGATTGTCGCGTGCAACTACGTTGCTGCTTTCGCGGCAGAAGCACCAGACGGACCGATTGTCGTTTCACGCGATGGCCGAGCAACCGGTACGATGATGGCAAACGCAGTCAACGCTGCGCTGAGTGCGTCCGGCCGTGCCGTGATCTACGCCGACGTAGCCGCGACGCCGACGACCGGAGTGTTGGTTCGGCATCTCGAAGCAGCGGGCGGTATCCAGATCTCGGCCAGCCACAATCCTCCCGAGTACAACGGCCTCAAGCTATTCGCCGCCAATGGTCGGATCATTGGTGCCGAAGCTGGCCAACGAGTGCTCGACCGATACCGCTCGGGCGATGTGACGTGGAAATCACATGACGTGATCGGATCGATTGTTAACCATGGTGACGTTCATGAACCACATTTACGCTTGGTTCTTGGAACAGTGGACGTAGAAAAAATACGAAGCAAGCGATTTCGAGTGTTGCTCGATTCAAACAACGGATCGGGTAGCCTGCTAGGAAAACGATTGCTGGACGAACTTGGCTGCGAAGTGATCGCGGTCGGCGATACTCCGAACGGACATTTTGGACACACACCGGAACCAACGGAAGCGAATCTTGCTGGTATTGCAGAACGCGTCCGAGCAGAAGATGTCGCGGTCGGATTTTGCCAAGACCCCGACGCCGACCGACTAGCGATGATCGACGAGAACGGTCGCTACATCGGCGAAGAATACACCGTTTCGATCACAGTCAATCATCGGCTCTCGCAAACAAAAGGGCCGATCGTAACCAATTGCTCGACGAGTCGCATGGCTCAAGACTTGGCCGAACAAAACGGCGTCGAGTTCTTTCGCTCGAAAGTTGGCGAAGCGAACGTTTGCGATCTGATGATTGAAAAAGAAGCCGTGTTTGGAGGCGAAGGCAGCGGCGGCCCAATCGATCCGCGAGTTGGCTTTGTCCGAGACAGTTTCGTCGGCATGGCTATGACGCTTGACGCAATGGCCTCGACCGGAAAAAGCCTCAGCGAGTTGACAAACGAACTTCCACGCTACGAGATCTACAAAGACAAAACCACCGTTTCAAGCGATGCCGTTGCAGCAGTGTTTGCCAAGCTCGAATCAGAGTTTTCAGACGCGACACCAGACCGCATGGATGGTTTGCGGCTCGATTGGGACGACAAATGGTTGCTCGTCCGCGCCAGCAACACCGAACCCATCGTCCGCTTCATCGCAGAAGCCAAAACGCTCGACGACGCCAAACACGTCTGCGACGTAGCACGGTCGCTGATTTAGCGATAGGACGGAAGCTCGAACACTCACTGACGACTGCGACCGCTGTCGACGATGTGGTCCATTTCTTGCGTTAACTGCTCGACGACTTCCGGATTCTGCAAATAGAGATTCGCGGTTTCTCCACGGTCCTTTGACATGTCGTAGAGCTGGCCGGTTGGGCCGCCTGGTCCAGGTTGGACTCGTCGTGGTTCAGAAAAACCGCCGGAGCCCAAACCGGTGATGAGCTTCCATTTGCCCGAGCGGATCGTCATCGTGGACGCGCTGCCTGCTTGCATGACGAAATCAGTTCGGACTGGCTTTGATGGTTGTTCGTTGTCAGTTAACGCTGTCAGAAAACTAAAGCTGTCCGGCCCTGCTTCGTCTGGCAAATCGGCATTCCAAATCTCGGCGAAGGTGGCAAGCAGATCCGTAAAACAAAGCAGCTGATCGCTCTGTGTGCTTGGTGCCACTCGACCCGGCCAGCGAACGATGAACGGCATTCGGTGTCCTGCTTCCCAGGCGTCGGCTTTCATGCCTCGCAAACCGCCCGACGAATCGTGACCGAACCGCTCAACGTCTTCGTCAAACCAGACTGGACCGTTGTCGGACGAGAACACGAGCAACGTATCATTTGCCATGCCCGCCACGTGCAATGCAGCCAGTACTCGACCAATTTCGGCGTCGACCATCATCAAGAAATCGCCATACATTCCGGCACCGCTTTTTCCAGAGAATTCTTTGGACGGCAGCCAAGGTGTGTGCGGAGCCGGGTACGCCAAGTACAGCATCAGTCGATGATCCGCGTTTTGCTTCTTGTGGTCATCGATCACATTGATCGCTTCGTTGGTGAATCGAGGCAGCACTTCGTCCAGCTTCAAATCGGGAGCGATTCCGCCTGCTCGCCAGAACTCGCCTTGAATCGGTGACCAACCTTCCGAATTGTTGGCTTCGATCGTTAGAGTCGGTGGTTGCACGGCGTGTCGATCGCGGATGTAGAAGTAAGGCGGAATGTCAGTGGACGCTCGAATCCCAAAATAGCTGTGGAAACCTCGATCGACTGGACCGCCCGGCAGCGGTTTGTCGTAGCCGTTTTCTTTGAAACCGAGATGCCACTTGCCGACCATCGCAGTCGTGTAGCCGTTCGACGTCGCTAACGACGCGATCGTCATTTGGTCTTCCTCGATCAATGGCTGCTCTCGCCAAACACCTGTGTTCGTGCGAAATGGATATCGTCCTGTCATCAGTCCATACCGAGACATATGGCACAGCGGTCCTGGCGCGTGTGCGTCACTGAACCGCATTCCATCACGGGCAAGAGAATCGATGTGCGGCGTGGCGATTTTTGAATGATCGTTGTAGCAACCTGGGTCTCCATATCCCATGTCGTCAACAAGAATGATGACGATGTTGGGACGCTGCGCATCAGCCATTGCGATCGAAGACGCCATCAGCGCGGCAACAACAAACAACACCACGGACAATCGATTCACGGTTTCATCCTTTCGTTATTCGTTTTGGCACCGCTCGTGATCATCATACGCGTTTTGTAAGGTCGGTTCCTACTGGCCGTTCGTTGGTGTTCGCGTTCGTTATCACACTGCGACGCAATTGTGGAGTCTACAAAATGTTTGGCTCGCGTTGGCTGTTTTCTGAGGCCTCGTGGATTAAACTTCGTATCAACGCTGTTTGTCCAGCACACAAGCTTCATTTAACGCAAGCGTACGGATCAAGAAATGAATATCAAGCGAACCGCTCTTTTGCTCTCGCTATTTTTTTCGGTTAGCAACGCCCAATCTGCAGACTCAACGCGTCCAGTGGAAGGTGTTCAACGCAATATCCCGGAAGTCCACGCTCTTACAAATGCGACGGTCGTGGTCAGAGCAGGGACCGTCCTGGAGAAGGCGACGATCGTTGTTCGAGATGGCGTCATTGCGGATGTCGGCGCTGATATTGATGTGCCAGCCGACGCACGGATTTGGGACGCGACGGGAAAGACAATCTATCCTGGATTCATCGACGCATATTCCGAAACGGATGTGGATCCAAACGCTGCTCGAGGTTCAACCGCCTATTGGAATACGAACGTTGTTCCCGAACTCCGCGTTGCCGATCAATTGTCAGCGGTCGTGGCGAAGAACAAATCTTTTCGTGAACAAGGGATTACGGTCCGTTTAGTCGCACCGGACGAAGGCATCGTTCGAGGTGTCAGTTCGGTCGTCACGTGTGGCGATGCGAACGCCGATGAATCGATGATTCGACACGATGTGGCGTTGCACGTTCGTTTGGGCGCGAATCGACGATCAAGCGGATATCCTAGCTCGCCGATGGGAGCTGTCGCGCTCGCTCGGCAAGCATTCTACGACGCACAATGGCATCACGACGCGTGGCATGCCTATCGAACTCAGAACGGCCTGACTCGCCCGGAGCAAAATCGAGCACTGGAAGTTCTTCATCAAATGATTGGCTCGGGCGACGCGGTATTCTTTAACACGCCTGACGAACAATATTTAGTTCGTGCCGATGCGTTTGCTCGCGAGTTTGGGATTAACGCGGTGTTCGTCGGGTCCGGGCACGAATATCGTCGGCTTGCCGATGTGAAAGCGACAGGGCGACCGGTTATTGTGCCGCTTCAGTTTCCAAAAGCTCCAAACGTTGCCACGCCAGAAGCGGCCAACAACGTCACACTGGAGCAGCTACTGCACTGGGACCTGGCTCCAGAAAATGCAACTCGGTTGCAACAGGCCGGAGTGACGATTGCACTCACAGCTCATGGACTGAGCAACTCGGCCGACTTTTGGAAGTCGATTCGAACGGTTGTCAAACGAGGCCTTTCGCCAGACGCGGCATTGCGTGCCGTCACTGAAACGCCAGCGAAACTTTTGCAGATCGAAGATCAACTTGGAACAGTAGAGCCCGGAAAGCTTGCGCATTTGGTCGTCGCCGATGGTGACCTGTTTGACAAGGACACGAAGATCACCGAAACCTGGATCGACGGCAAGCGTTACGAGATCAAGTCTCCGGACCCATTGGACATTCGTGGTGATTGGACAGCTCGTGGCAATCTGGAATTTGTCATGAGGCTGTCCGGAAAACCGAGTGCGTTGAAAGGGAAGATCACCAGCGGCGAAACGACTCAAGATATCAAGAAGCCGAAAATCGATGGAGAACTTTTCACCGCAACGTGCGATGTGACGGTGTTCGAAAAGGACGAAACCGGTGTATGCCGGATCTCCGCGATTTTAATTCCAGGCGATGACAAGAGTCCTTCGACACTCACAGGAAGCGTCACGTTTCCGAGTGGCAAGACATTCGGCTTTAACGCGACTCATTCCGAATCCAAACCGGCAGAAGATGAACAGAAGGAAGACGCTGCCGAATCGAGCGACAAGGATGAAACCGAACCTGACAATGCGAAAGAGGATACAGAAGAAAACGCGGAGCCCGGTGCGGCAGCCGACAACGACAAACCAAGCGAGTCATCTAGCGATGATGAGAAAGCGTCATTTGAGGTCAACTTCCCGCTGGGTGCGTTTGGAGTCGATCGAGTAAGTGACCGTCCGTCCGTCGTTGCGTTCACAAACGCCACAGTTTGGTCGTGCGGTGAAAGCGACATTTCTTTGAACAACGCGACTGTTCTCGTCCAGGACGGAGTCATTATTGCTGTTGGCACGGATGTCGAGATTCCTTCCTCTGCGGTGCGTGTGAACTGCGAAGGGAAACATATCTCTCCTGGAATTATCGATTGCCACTCGCACATGGCCACCGATGGTGGAATCAACGAAGGAAGTCAGGCGATAACTTCGGAGGTGCGAGTTGGGGACTTTATCGATGCGAACGATATGAATATCTATCGGCAGTTAGCGGGCGGAGTCACGGCGGCGAATGTGCTGCACGGCTCGGCCAATCCGATCGGCGGGCAGAACCAGGTTATCAAGCTGCGATGGGGAATGAACTTCGACGGCTTGAAGTTCAAGGAAGCTCCGGCCGGTATCAAGTTTGCGCTCGGTGAAAACGTAAAACGCAGTCGAATACCGAACAACCGGCGTTATCCAGGAACTCGAATGGGAGTCGAACAAATCATTCGGGACGCGTTTTTGCGAGCTCGGCAATATCGAGATCGCAACATCGATTGGAACACCAACCGAACGGGATTACCGCCGCGTAGAGATCTTGAACTGGATGCGTTGGTTGAAATCTTGGAAAAGAAACGATGGATTCACTGCCACAGCTATCGCCAGGACGAGATTCTTGCACTGTTGCGGACGCTTGAATCCTTCAACATTCAGATCGGAACTTTGCAACACATTTTGGAAGGCTACAAAATCGCCGATGCGATGAAAAAGCATGGCGCGATGGGATCGTCGTTTTCCGACTGGTGGGCCTACAAGTTCGAAGTCTACGACGCGATCCCGTACAACGGATCGATCATGCACAACGTCGGCATTGAAGTTTCGTTTAACTCGGATGATCGAGAGTTAGCACGTCATCTAAACCACGAAGCTGCAAAAGCAGTTAAATACGGGGGCGTCAAACAGACGGAAGCATTGAAATTCGTAACGCTCAATCCGGCAAAACAGTTGCGCATCGATCACTTGGTCGGCTCAATCGAGCCAGGCAAGCACGCGGACCTTGTCGTGTGGAGCAGCAATCCGCTCAGCACGATGTCTCGTTGCGAACAAACGTGGATCGACGGACGGAAGTACTTCGATATCAACGACGATCAACGAGATCGCAAAAAGTGGACGTCGATGCGGGAAACGTTGATTCAGAAGATACTGCAATCAGATTCTCCGATGAAGAAGCCGGGCGAAAAAGAAAAGGTCGACGAACGCAATTTCTGGACACGAGTCGATTTGTACTGCACGCATAGAAATCAAGCTGCGAAATAGTAGTCTGTATCGTCTTAATTTTTTTCAAACGCATGAATCGACCAACTTCGTTTTTTGTCTACGGAACTTTGAAACGCGGACAAATTCGCGAAACGTTGTGGCCGTGCGTACCGCTGCAAATTCGACACGCGACAGTTCGCGCTGTCCTACACGATCTTGGCCCGTACCCGGGAATCACGATCGGCGAAGACACAGTCGCAGGCGAGCTTTGGACGTTTTGTGAAGCCGACATCGACCGCACGATTGAAGTGCTCGATGAAATCGAATGGTACCAGCAAGACGGCAATGACCTATACGTCCGCCAAATCGTCCCATGCGCGTGCGAAGATGCCGCAGCGATCGATGCATTCGCGTATTTCTACGCGAACACGGCTGAACTGACGTCGGACAATCGAATCGTGGCCAATTCCATGGGGATTAGTTCGTGGCCTCAGTCGTGACAGGCGAATTTCAATCCCACCACCACGTCGCGCTGCCTTCGGCTGTAGCGAAGGATCTTGTTGCCAACGGTTCGACCGTGCTTGTCGATGTCGAAATTCGCTCGCGAAAACTTACACCGCCGCTAACGGCACATACAACGTGCTTGTTATTGATAAGTCGGTGATTGACGATCGATGGAACTTCCCGAGCGACTCGAGCGGTTGCAATCTTATACTTGTCCGCGTCGATCAAAAATGGCATGCGCCAAGCAACGTCACCGTTTTGGCACGCGGTTCGTGCGAGAGACGCGACGATGGCCAGCTCGAAAACGTTTTCCAAGTCGGCGTAAACGGGATAGCGTTTCGCAATCGCGTCGAAATGCCGGGTAAAGCTGCTGGCGAACTCGCGATTGAGCCGATCAGATTGACCGGTACGAACTCGTTTCCCAAGTTTTGTCAGCAACTGGTTTTCGCTGAGTAGTTGTACGTTTTGTGCTTGAAGGTCGATCGTGCTGCCGTCGGCGCTTGTTTTGAATTCGTTGTTCTTCAACGTAAACCACCAACGCAATACGCTCATTGCTGGCGGAGATTGGCCTTTGGCGATTTCGATGCTGTCCAAATAGCTCACGACTCCGTCGGTCGCGGGCTCCAAGCCGATTCCTATCAGTTTCATGTGATAGTCGGCTTCGACGATGACTCGACCGACACGAGTTTCCGCGGACAATCCTTGAACTTCAATCAATTGATTGCCCAGGGACTCCTGCAATCCATTGACCCAGTTCATGCGTGTGCCGGCCTTCAACGGCTTTTGAGTCGTCCGTTCGGCGTAGGCTCTAAACTGAGCCAATCCGTTTTGCGTTGGTGTGATCGAGCACGTAAACTGGCCGTGCGACTGCATGGCGTTTCGAAGAAGCACGACCAGATCATCTAATTGCAACAGAGGGCGACGAGTGGACTTACTGACAACTCGGCCGTCGTCCGATCGAGTCCATTTGTCAGCCGGGCCGGCGAGCACGATATCGTTATTCGCTTGGTCGATCACGACATAGTCGATTCGCTCTAGTCCCGCGAGGTACTTCATTGCGTCGGTCGGAGGCTGCTCATGCAATGCACGTTCTTGTATCGCTAGTTCCAACTGACGAAGCGACACTTTTCGTAGCTCGGATCGTTCATTCAGCGTTGCTTCATCTGCGAAGTCTGTTGATTGGACCGTGCGAAAGCGTTTGGCGAGTAGCGATCGCGTGTTTGGATCGATTCGCTTCATCACGCCGGTCGCGTCGACATAAACTCCGCCTGGGAATCCTTGAATAGAGCCGTCGCCGCCAATGTCGCTCCACGAGTCCGGAGCGATCGTGTCTTGGATCAATTCGATCAGCGTGTCGAAATCGGCTTGAGCGGCACCTCCTTGCCCATTATTTCTATTTGAGTTGACTTGGTTCGCACCTTGATTGTTGCCAGGAAGGATGTTGGCATTGTTCGCGCCCGGAATCAAAAGCGGTTGTGCAGACGCCGAGCCGACACCAAGCAAGGCCACCGCGAGAAACGTTGTAATGTGAACGATCTGTCGTCGCGCGAAACGAACGAGCGCAATCGGAAGTGCGTGATACATGATCTTGGCCCTCTCGTGTTCTTTCTGTTCCGTGTTGTCGAATTGAATTCGACGATTGCCATCTTCTTGGACAACGGTGCGTTGGTTCCTTCTTCCCAAAGCGAGTCGTGCGGCTTAGTTTCCTCGTTTCACCCTCCCCGAGGGAGGGTCGGAAACGAGCGTCAGCAAGATTCCGGGGAGGGGCCTCCGTCAAATACGGTTTCCACGCAAACCCTCTCCGCCGCTACGCGGCGACTCTCCCAGAGGGAGAGTAAAGTAGCGTCAAGCTGCACAGCCTCCACCCTTGGAAGAGGTAACACAATGCTTTTCTGTTGGGTGGCTGGGGTCGAGCTTGCGAGCCCGCAGCGGGTCCATTTGGGGGCTCGTCGTTCGTGCCTCATTCCTCGACCCCAGCCACCCGTCGAGACATCCCATGACCGAACAGCAGCCGGCAGTTCAGAAGTCGCAACCGACGCTTCGCGATTTTGCTGATCCATCGCGATGGGCGATCGGTCCGGAAGACCTCGAAGTCTTTGACCGCCGGCTGCGGGACTTTGTTCCACCAGACGCGTTCGACGCGCACGCTCACTGGTATGACCTGCGGCATCTGGTGACCAATGACGATTCGATCGAATCTCCTGAAGTCGGCCACTCGGCAATGGTCGCGAGTATGTGTCGCTGGATGGGCGATCGGGTCACGAAGAACGGTTTGTATTTCGGCTTTCCGACGCGCAACGTCGACTGCCAGGCGGCGAACCGTTTCCTGGCCGACGAGCTTGCCGCGAATCCTGGTTGTCGTGGCCTGATGCTGATCCGTCCGGACGACGATCCTGCCGAAGCCGAGCGAACGCTCGTTGACAACGGCTTCTCGGGCTTCAAGGTCTACCACGTCTTCGCGCAGCGTGACGACACGTTCAACGCGGAGCAGGGCGAGTTCCTGCCTGACTGGGCCTGGGAGATTGCCCATCAACGAGGTCTCTGGATCACGATGCACATGGTGCTGCCGCGAGCGCTCAGCGAACCTCGCAACCTCGCGTACATCCAGGAAAAGTGTCGCCAGTTTCCGAACGCGAATCTGGTCCTCGCGCACGCGGCACGAGGCTTCAACGCGTCACACACAATCGACGCGATCGACGGGCTGCGCGGTATCGACAACGTCTACTTCGATACGTCAGCGATCTGCGAACCGGCGGCATTTGAAGCGATCATTCGCGCGACGGGGACGACGCGGCTGATGTACGGCAGCGACTTTC
>JAGQPC010000615.1 GCA_020426925.1 Planctomycetales bacterium
GCGCGAATCCACCGGCGGTATCAATGCAGATTGATTTTTCCGACAAGCTCTGGACGAAAGCTTACATTTTCGCGACGCCCGATAAGATTATTGGCCGCGATCAGATTGTACAAACCTTATTCAGTTTGGCGGACGAACTCAATGTTCGGGCGGGGATGAAATGGCTTTGGGAGGCTGACGACACAAGCATTATTGATCAAGTCAATTTCGCGACTGGCAACGGAGCAGTCACGGATACCATTCCGAGTAGAGATGATGCGAATAAAAACGGCGTGACCCTCTCCGTTTGGGGTGGGAACGGAGACAACATAGATGGCTCTAACCACGACGACCTGATCTATGGCGGTGAAGGGAGCGACGTGCTGTTCGGAGGCGCAGGTGAAGACATCGTCGCTGGAGGAAAAGGAGCCGATGAGCTCCATGGGGGCGATGAGCGAAGCGTCCTTTTAGGCGGGCCGGGCGACGATATGCTGATCGGCGGAGACGCCGACGACATGCTCTTTGGAAACAGCGATGACGACGTCCTCCTCGGAAATGGTGGCAATGACGAGTTAGTGGGTGGCTACGGCAACGACGTATTAGTTGGCGGGTCGGGAGAAGACACCGTTAACTACGGCCAGCAAGTCTTATTTACCAGTGGTCGATCAGCCCTCTTGATTAACATTACAGAACATGATTCTCCCCCAACGTCCACTACTAGACGTGGGCGGGAATCAGACGATATCCACGGCATCGAAATCATCAAGGCGACGGCGGGTATGGACATTGTCAATATCCGACTGGCATCCGACAGTTCGCTTACAAGAATTCAAACGCTGGGCGGCTCTGATCGAATCACAATCGATGGAGTTCTTCAGCCTCAGACGATACTCATCGAATTAGGCGATGGCGACGACGTCGCGGGCGGCAGTTGTCAAAACTGCGAGATATATGGCGAAACCGGTGCCGATGAATTCCAACTTGGGCACAACTATCTGGCTGCGGATGTCGATCGTGAAGACCGCATCACGTTCCTGGATCAAACCCTTACCGGAGGTATTCGCAATAAAAACTCCGAGTTGATTTGGGCCAATGGTCGATTCAGTGAGCGCTATGCAGTCAATCCGAGCGGTGAGCTCGGAATCGTTGATCCAAATGGTCGGATTACGTTCGTTGCGGGTTTTGACCGTTCGATTGATGGCGGTCAAACTGCCGGGCTTCGAGTCTATGAACTCGCACTTGAGGCCTACAAGCTGCTTGAGACACCAAATGGCTGGCAATTGTTCGAAACGATGGAAGACTTGCTCGGTCACGCGATGAAAGCGCTGACTGGGATTTCGTACTTCAATACGGTGGATCCGCTCGTCATTGATGTTGATGGGGACGGCATTGAGCTGCTGCCTCGTAGCTCCGTATCTCCCCACTTCGATTATGTTGGCGATGGCTTTGCCCGGCCAACCGGTTGGGTCAGGCCAGATGATGCATTGCTGGTGCATGACAAGAACAGCAATGGCATTGTCGATGGGATCGACGAGTTGTTTGGTGACCACGAGACTTCCGGATTCTCTGCACTTACGCAACTCGATGACAATGGCGATCAGACTATCTCGGCCAATGATGCTGCGTTCGAATCGCTTTATCTCTGGTTTGACCGCGACGGGGATGCCGCCTTCGATGATGGCGAATTACAAAGCTTGGCCGAAGCAGGAATCGAGTCACTTGGACTAAATGCCACGGAACTCAGCAACGAAACGGTTGCTGGTAATCGGATCACAGCAACCAGTCACGTCACATTGACGAACGGCGATATACGTGACCTCGCCGATGTGGCATTTGCGACGAACCCGCGGCAGACCATGTGGCTGGGGGATTCGACTATCAGCGAAACCGCTGCATTGTTGCCGGAGGTCAAGGGGCTGGGAACACTGACGGACCTTCGTATAGCCATGACTCAGTCAGCCGGGCTCCAAGAGATTGTTGAAACGGCCCTTGCTGATGGATCACTAGCTACCAGTGATTTGCAGGCACTTCGGACAGCCATAACGCCGATTACGATCAGTTGGCGTGACGCAGTTACGGTATCTGAGGGCACACCGGGAACGATTGACCGTACTGACGTACCAGTGTTATTCAATACAACGCTTTCCGGCGGTAGCGAGGTACTTGACTTCGCCATTCCTCAGTCGGATGAGAATGGCAATTACTGGGTGCGTGCGAGTGGGCGGCCTGTCAAAGACGTCGATGGCAATGATGTTGACTTCCCGAGCTTAGCACAGCTACTAGCCCAGAGTGAAGACGAAGGAGCTTGGTCGCTATTTCGTGGTAGCGATATCCAGTTTGCAGAACGCCGCCTGGGGTTAGAGTTGCCAGTTGGCAACGCAGCCAACCAGACCGGAGGAGCTGCCATTGACGCGGTACAAACCACGCTGGAGTTCATGTGGCAGGAGCTCGATGAAGTGGCTGTGCGGCTTGCGGTGCAAGGATCGCTAAGCACGTTCTTTCCGTTCATTTCATATGACGTGATTCATGACTCCTTCTACGCAACAATCGAACGCCAACTAGCCCCAACGTTCGAGGCGATATTTGCTGCAGCTCCCGGTTCGCCTGAGGGAGATTCGGCATATATCGCGAGCTGGAAAACATTCCTCGATGTCTTTCTCCAGGACTTTGATCGAGGGGAAGACTATTTGATCGTAAGCTACAGCTACTTGTTTCAGAATCTCGTAGCAGCCTATGAAAATGTTGGCCTATCAACTGGTATTACCGAAGCCGCTTCTGCACTCGATATTCCGAGCGAACTCGTTCACACGGGCAGTGGATCGATTGTTGGAACAGATGATGCCGACATTTTCTACATGCATGCCGACCATCAGGTTGCTATGGGTGGTGCCGGCCCAGACAGCTACGTGTTCGGTCGCCGCTTCGGAGAGAATGTGATTCAGGATGTGGAACCAGCACCGTTTGATTCAAGCTACGATTTGATTCGGTTCGCATTTCTGACTTCAGACCAAGCGACATTTACACGGAATGGCGATGATCTGTGGATTAACGCCAACGACAATACAGATAGCATTCATGTCATCGGTCAGTTTTCTGGGCAACGCCCAGGGCTGTTTGGTGGAACCGTCGACGATGATCTAGGCGTTAACGAGATTATTTTTGCCAATGGCGAGGTCTGGGGTGAGCTTGAAATAGCCCAGGCGGTTAGCAGGAATACGGGCGGTGACGATGTGATAGAAGGCACCCGCGTCATTGACTTCCTGGACGGAGGTCCTGGCAATGACATACTGCGAGGTCATGACAGTGGCGACGTCTATCGGTTCGGATTTGGGGATGGGCAAGATAAGGTCGAGGATCTGCAGGATTACATACTCCTCGCCGGCCCAGACATGCTGCAATTTAAGCCTGGCGTATCGGTTGACTTTACCGCTCGGGTAAAAGCGCCG
>JAGQPC010000616.1 GCA_020426925.1 Planctomycetales bacterium
CTCGTCATCTCCTAGCGGCACTTTGATATGCGTGAGAAATGCGCGGCCGACGCGTACTTCACGATCGCCGTTGTAGATCTCCTTCCAACCGTTGCCTGACTCCTTCTCGACACGAAACGAAAATGGAGTGCGTTTCGTCCATCGTTCTGCCCAAAACGTCAGTTCTCCGCTTGTATCGGCATCGTCTGCAAGTTCAAGAATGACAGATGTTTCTGCTGCGCCCATCAGCTGGAGGCACTGCTGGCCAGTCTTTGCGTGTTCGTTATCAACGATGGTTCGCCCCGCTTCAGGCTTCCAAACACCAATGCCCGTCTGTAGTTCTGCGAACGGTCCAGCTTGTACATCCTCGAAGCCTACGGTCACTGCTGTTGCGGTACCTTGGGCGCTTTCAGCGTGTGTTTCAGCAAGTGTTTCTTCTGTAGGCCCCGCAATCAACAGCAGATTCGGCGGGGCGTACGGGAATGCGTTCAGCTTCGCCGTGTCGAAAACGAATATGAAGGAGACCACTAAAACAAGGAATATTTCCCACCAAGTCCTGGCGTCTCGTACGTCCGACTTGTTGGATAATCGGTCCGCAGTTTTCGTATCGACGCTCGTTTGGATTCGTCTAGTCATTTGGCCATACGTTTTTCGGGGGTGTGGTAACTTGTTTTCGATAGTCACGCGGGGACAGTCCAGTCTCTTTGCGGAATGCCGCACTGAATCCAGTCGAACTCTTGTAACCGGATCTAAGCGCAATTTGAGTTATCGGCAATGACGTTGCAGTCAGCAGTTGCTTCGCACGCGAAATGCGAACGTTAATTAATTCTTGTTCGATGGAGTGCCCCATGGCATTCTTAAATCGAATCTCCATTGATCGCCGCGAAACCGACATGTGCTCTAGGACGTCAGCCACTGACAGATCCGCATCCTGATTGCGAATAAACCGAAGTGCCTGCACTACTTCTTCGTCCTGTACCGCGAGAATATCAGTCGATTGCCTGGCAACGACTCCAAATGGCTGTATCAACACGAGCTCGCTTGCGAGTTCTTGCCCACTCATTAACTGGTGGAGCATGCTCGCCGCTTCAAAACCGATTCGGTATGAGCTCTGGGCCACGCTAGATAACTGCGGAGAGCTAAAACCGCAAAGTAGTTCAAAGTTGTCGACGCCGACAACAGCGATTTGCGACGGCACATCAAGTTGATATTGCTGACATGCCTTTAACACCCAGCATCCAA
>JAGQPC010000617.1 GCA_020426925.1 Planctomycetales bacterium
TACGAACTGGCGTTTCGCATGCAGTCAATCATGCCTCAAATCATGAGTCTCGGTGACGAGTCCAAAGAAACGCTCGACCTGTACGGCGTCGATGGCAAGCAAACCGATAACTTCGCGCGTCAGTGTCTGCTGGCTCGCAAGTTTGCCGAACGAGGAGTCCGTTACATCCAGGTCTCGACCGACTACACGTGGGATCACCATCAAAAGGTCAAAGACGGAACGATCACTGAATCAGCAAAGGTTGATCGGCCGATCGCCGGTTTGCTCGAAGATCTCGCGCGTCGCGGTTTGCTGGAAGACACGCTCGTTCTGTGGGGCGCCGAGTTCGGACGCACTCCGATGGTCGAAAACGGCGACGGACGAAATCACCATCCCAAAGGGTTTACGATGTGGATGGCAGGTGGCGGTGTGCGGCCGGGGCTTAGCTATGGAGCCACCGACGAATACGGCTATCGTCCCGTTGAAAATCCAGTACACATGCACGACCTGCACGCGACGCTACTCCATATCCTTGGATTGGATCACAAACGTTTGACATATCGCTATGCCGGACGAGATTTTCGTTTAACGGACGTTTTCGGAAATGTTGTGCACGACGTCCTGGCGTAGGAGGCGTTTCGCTTCCGCGTGCTGCAAACAGTGTTCATCAAGTTTGCCCGTGGCGTGTACATGGAACCCAACGTTATCTGATGAACCGGTTCCCCTACTTTGTCGTGTATCGTGTTACCAACACTCGAATCGAAATTATCGCTATTTCCCACGGACGGCAGCAGCCCGGATATTGGGCACACCGAACTCCTCCTCAGTGACCGATCGTCACCTTGTCAATTCACAACTCGCACTAGTCGACGTAGATGAACTCATTCGAATTCATCAGGACATGGCAAAGCGATGCGAGTCCCAACACTTGCGTCGGATTGCCCGATTGCACATCGCTATCTTGCTTTGAAGCAAAGGTTTCCTGCTGCGCGGCAATGTGATTCAAAGACATACGTAATTCGCTGGCTGTTGGCTGACGTCGCAGCACGTGCGACCACGCAAGCTTGACCTGTGATTCAACGTCGCCTGACTGTTCGGCGATCACGTTCGCAAGGTGTTCGCTGCGGTCGTGCACGAACTGATTGTTCAAGAGCGCTAACGCTTGCGTCGGGACAATTGTCACGTCGCGTTTGCCGCACGACAGGGTTGGATCGCAAAGATCAAACGTGGTCATCATGGGAGGCAGCAAACCTCGTTTCAGAAACATGTAGATGCTACGTCTGTTTTGTTCTTCCGGTTTCGACGCTTGCCACGCATCCGTTTTTCGCGACAGTCCTTCGAGCGCCTCGGGACTGATCGTCGGTCGGAAGCCTTCGCCTCCGACTGTCAGATCGAGCTCCGTGCTGGCCGCGAGCAGCGAGTCTCGCAACGTTTCCGCATCAAGTCGCCGACGTTCCGCGTGCCACCACAATCGATTACCTGCGTCATGAGTCGTCAGGCGTTCCGCGTCAGGATGCAACGTCGACTGCCGCCACGTTTGCGAAGTTAGAATCAGCCGGTGTAAATGTTTGGTGCGGCCACCGTTTTGCAGAAACTCGGACGCCAACCAATCGAGTAATTTTGGATGCGTCGGCGGATCTGCCAAGAATCCAAAATTGTTAGGCGTGCGCACAATCGCTTTCCCGAAATGATGCTGCCAAATGCGATTAACCCACACTCGAGCCGTCAACGGGTTATTAGGATCCGCGATCCACTCCGCAAGCTGCAGCCTTCGCCGCGACGTTTTGGCATCCTCTGGAGCAGGTTGGAAAGTGCGTTCAAGCTTTGGGACAAACGACAACGACGCCGGAACGATTTCTTCCATGGGCTGATGTCGCTCGCCACTTTTCAGCACGTGCAGCGGCTGCGGGCGATTGCCAAGATCGGTCCAACCGAGCACTTCCTTGAAGCCCAACGTCTGTTCTTTCGGGCCGCCTAAGTCTTGCTCACTGCCGACCGGAACAGGGCCCGCCCAAAACGCGGACGCCATGCGATAATAATCTTGTTGCTTGATGGCATCGAACTTATGAGCGTGACAACGTGCACACTTCACGGTCATTCCCAGAAATGTGGACGACGTCGTGTGAACGAGGTCTTCCAAACGCTCATACTGGTAGTCGGCCGGATCGTTCGGTTCGTCGTTCCACGAACCAAGCCTCAAGAATCCAGTCGCTATGACCGACCGCTCCGAACGGTTCTCGATTTCGTCACCGGCAAGCTGCTCGATCACAAACTGGTGAAACGGCATGTCGCAATTGAACGCATCGACAACCCAATCTCGATACTTCCACGCAAACGGTTTTTCTTGGTCACGTTCGTAACCGCTCGTGTCGGCATAACGTGCCAAATCCAGCCAGAATCGTCCCCAGCGTTCACCATATTGAGGCATGTCCAACAACCGGTTGGTCAACTGCAACCAAGCATCAGGCGATTCATCGCGAACAAAATCATCGATTTCGTTTTCGGTTGGTGGCAAGCCAATCAAGTCATAGTAAAGGCGGCGGATGAGCGTTCTGCGATCGGCTTCCGGTGCTGGCGTTGCGTCGTTGGCCTCCAGTTGTCGCTGCACGAAAGCATCGATTGGATTTGCCGGCTGCGGAAGCTTTGTTGTACGAGGAATTTCAGGACTCGTAATTGGTTGCAACGACCACCAGTCTCGCCCAGCTCGTAGGTCATTCGTCCGTTCGAAGAAGTCGAGCTTTCGATCGCCCGGCCACGGAGCACTGTTTGCCAGCCAGTCGCGAACGACGTGGATCTCATCGTCAGCTAGTCTCTGAGGTTTGCCTTGTTTCTCAGGAGGCATTTCACCATCAACGATTCGCTGGAGCAAATAGCTTTCGTCGACATTGGCGAAATCAACTGGATTTCCGGATTCACCACCAGCCAGCATTGTCGTTCGCGATGTGAGATCTAATCCTCCGGCAGGATCATTCCCCTGATGACATTCCACACAACGCTTGATCAGCACCGGAGCAACATCGCTCTCAAAATCCACACCAACTTCATCGCCGCTGACTCCACTTGCGAGAACGGCGCAGATGGCGATGCTGTAGCACGCATTTGCTACGCCTGCGGAAAACCTATCAACGAATCGATACTGACATGAATGGATGAACATATGTGCAATCGCCCGCCAGGAAGGTATGGACACACTCGCGATGACTCGCCGTTTCGATTGCATCATTGTAACGCGAGAATTGTCCGAAAGTTGCACGAAGCCATGTTGTAGCGGCGCACCAAAGGGCTACTGGAAACTCCGGTAATTCACGTGGCGACTACATGTGGCTGGCGGTCGAGCGTAGCGAGCGCCCATCGCCAAATTCCAGGGGCTCGCTACGATCGACCCCGGCCACCCGACGCGGACACTACCAAGCGATGCAACAGTGACGAAGTCCAAATACGACAATTCTTTGGAACAGTGGTTAGCTTGGCTATTCGGACATCCGATTAGGCAGCCTTCGTCCGGTGCCATGACGAAGTTTCCCGGTTCAGGACGTCTGCTTTGCCTCGTTGAATTCGAACGGGATCGCACTGTTCGATGCGGCACACGCATGGTTGGTTAGCGATAACAATCAAATCCTTGCCGATTACAACGGCAACGGCGAACTTGGCATTGAGGACCTGAACCTTCAGTCTCAAGGAATGAAAGACGGCGACTTAGCTTTCGATCTGAACGGGATGGATCTGTGAATTCAGACGACCGTTTGGTCTGGGTGCGAGATCTGAAGAATACTTGGATCGGTGACGCATGCGAGGTTATTTCGACCGTACCAACGGCCTGTAAAACCAGAAATCGGCGAGTACTGACGAATGACGGAAAAACAATGCGAGTTCAACGAACGAATCAACGCCCGGCGAGCTGCGTGAACTCGGCTGTCAAAAACATGTGTCGAGAAGCAGCGCGATCTCCCTGCGACTTCCAGTGACGAACCACAACTGTCATTATCTTTGATCACCACCGCCCGAAACAGTATTCGGCATTTTGTAAGGTCCGTGCAACGCACCATTTTGACACAAAGAAATTGTTGGACAAATCGCGATCAATCCTGTCGATTACGGCCCGACCGTGTGTTACGCTTCGCCGCACGCACACTGCGGAGCTGAATAGGCCGTCAGTCAGCGATTCGAACAGAAGAAAAGTGATCACATGCTACTCGCCCGGCATGTAGTGAAATAGTGGTTCCCCTGCGGTCGACAACAGCACACTTTGATCGTAACCGATCTTGAGCGTCGTGCCTCCACGTGCTAATGCACTTACGACCGTTTCTCGTCCGCCTGCGACGTCGATGCTGATGACAGCGAATTGGGCGTCCGTAGTAACTTCGTCGAACTCGATTTGTTCCGAGACGTCTTGGCTAACAATCAGGTCATACGATGAGTCAGAATGAACGACCTTCCAAACTTTTCCAGCGACAATCGTTTCGACTTGCAGCTGCTCTGACTCTTTAACAAACGGGTCGAGGATTGTCACGTATCGCAGATCTTCCGTTGTCTTGTCTGCGAGAACATAAGTGTGCTCAAAGACTTGGCTCGGATAACCGTAGCCGCTGCGGTTGGTCGGTCCATCGCCGTAAACGTTGACGTTTCGGTTTTCGTCGTCGAGCATATAGATGCCAAGCGACGAAGTCTTGGAACTGTCGAAGGTATTCGGAGTTGTCCAGACGTAATTTCCATCGCCACCTTCAAGCGTGCCGGTTTCCGTTCGTCCAAGATGAAGTTGCCAGCCGTACTCGTGCGTTTCGTCAGACGTCATTGTGTCTTCCAAGACAAAATAGCGGTGGCGAGGAAACGCGATAGCTCGGACAAGGTCGGCTTCACGCGTCGTGTAATCTACGTGAGCTTCGACATAATCGATTTGGTCCGTGGCCATTGTGTTCTCGATCGTTGCCGGATCGACGCCTCCCGAGTAACCTGGACGTACTCGCGGAGTCACTTCCGCGTATCGAATATCAACCTCGGGCGTGTCTTCCGGTCGATAGAGTGAATCGATGGTCATCGTGTTGTGACCCAAAGACGACTGGATCCAATGTGCGCTTCCGCCGGCTCGCGCCTTTTCTTCCAATCGATATGCGTTCCCGTACCCGTTTTCAATGATCAGCGGAGTCGTATTGGCGAACAGAGTGATGCTTGCTTGATCGGCTTGAATGTGTCCTTTTAGCGTAAAATCCTGGGCTGTGACAAGCATGTGCGTGCCATACGGTCCCCATTCATCACGCAGCACCGCGAGACCTGAATCGGGCAAGAATTCAGTTCGGTACTGCGTTAGTTCATGCGGAATCGCATCGTTGTAGAAAGGCAGCGATACACCGAAATTTGTTGTTGCCGATCTTCCCTGCTCAATAAACGATCCAGCAGTAGCGTCATCGACGAATTCAGTCAAAAGCTCGGGCCAAATGTAATGCCTGCCGAGAAACGCGTCACCGATGAGCGGCCTGTAACCGTTTGGCAACATGATCTTCGCATTGGTAATGAACGATTCGAGGATCCGACCATCGGTCAATCCATCACTCGTGAAATAGTCGAGTCCCGTATGTCGATACAACGTGGACAGAAACGGAATCAGAACGCCGTATGAGTCAATTTGGTAGGTTGTTCCTTCTCGCACAAAACCATCGGGCGAAATGTAATGTTCAACTAGGCTTTCACCTTCCGCCGGATCTGAGGCCGAAGAAGTTGTGATCTCTGTAAATAACTCGCCGAGGACCCAATCACGTGCTCCTTGAGTGCTGAACGCCTCAATGTGTTCCGGCAATAGCCGTTCGTAGGGATCATTGATCGTCCCAATTTGATCGGGGAACGCAACAGATGCGAATCCTACACCGGACACCGAACGCAACATGTAGTTTGCGAGGCGTATTGGGTAATCACTATGAGGGAAATCGTCGTATGGAATCTTTTGCTGGTGATGCTCCATTTGCATCAACCGGAGAATCCGGAAGCGAGCGTCTTGGCGTGCGATACCCTTGAGCTCACCCGCGCCCACTAACCAGTCGTAAGTCAACGACAAGTTCATGAGCGTGTCGCCAGTAGTCCATGGGTGAAGAGGCGCGCTAAGATCAAACGTTGCTCGACGCTCGGGGAATCTCCCAAACGCCGACCAGCTTCCTTCGTTTGCATTCGCTAGTACCTCGCGTGCCTTCTGGGCAAACAGGACCCGCCGAGGATCACTCTGGTCCATGATTAACGCAAGAAACGCGAACCGTTGCCCTGCATGTGCCTTGTCGTTTTCAAAAAGCGATGGATCAGAGAAATCTGTGTTTGCAGCGCTGGTCGCCAACTGAATTTCGCGTTCATATTGTTCGGTACGTGTTGTGAGTTTTTCGCGCAGGTGTGGGATGTCGTGTTTTTCGAAGAATAATCGCGGGTACGACTGATTGTCCATTTGGCCGCCTGTGAACACTCGCACCAGATCACTGCTATCGAATTCTCGATCGCCGTTCCAGTCGCCCGACGAGTAGTCTGAATTCTGTGGCAAATCATCTTCAAATTGGCCTTGCTGGAAGACCGACAGCAAGTCAGCCGATGTGAATGCTCCGTCGCCATCGACATCACCCATCACGCGAAAATCAAACGTCGCCAA
>JAGQPC010000618.1 GCA_020426925.1 Planctomycetales bacterium
ACTGTCCGGCTAAGGTGCGGACGGCGACCCGCAATCTCTGCAACTTGCTCAGGATTTTTCAGTCGCGCGACGACTTTCGGCTGGTCGAGCTTCTCTACTTTTCCATCCACTGCGGCGTACTCCTGGACGATCGTTCCGTTGTCCGTCACCCGAGCGACCACTTCTGCAGCCTTATCCAATCCACCAATGCTTCGATAGATGAAGCAAAACGCCACAACGCCCATCACCATAAAGACCAAAGTCTGGAATGTATTTGCCCAAGCTGCACCTCGGGAACCACCGGCAAAGACGTACATCAACACAATGACACAAACAACAAGGCCTGACAGCCAAGCTGGAATGCCGCCGCCCGTGTCTGGGAACACGGTTGGAAACGCACCCGCTGTTACCGGAAGGATCGTTCGGCCGGCGCCGATGACGCCAATCAAAAGATAAGGAATCACCCAGCCAACTAATATCGGGAACAGCAAATAGCCTAGAGCTTTCGATTCAAATCGGTCGCGGAAGTACTGTATCTGTGTGACGTAACCATACTTTTTCCCAAACACCCACAGGCGGATTCCGATCAGGAAAAACACTCCGGCATGAATGAGACCACTGATCGACGCCATCAAGCCGTAGACGCCGATTCCTCGTTCGAAACTTTTTCCCGTCGATCCAACCAACGCAAACGCAGTCATCGTCGTTCCGAACACGCTCATCAGCAGCAATACGGGACCGATCGATTGTGATGCGACGAAGTAATCCTTGCTGGTGCCTCGAAAAAAACGATTGCTAAACAGGCCTAAACTCAACAGCAAAGCCATGTAGACGATGATGACGATTAGCGGTGTCATAATATTTCCATCAACCGGACTGCAAGAGGAATCTGGTAAGAACTGGACCGACGACTGTTATGATTCGTCAGCCATTGCTTCGATGTGAGACGGCCAAGCGAATTGCATCGCCCAACCCCACAGGCATGCGGCCGCGATTGAATAGCCCGCTTGGTACGCCAATCCAATAGGCAAGAACCCGAACAGTAACTGTTCCGAATCCCAAAACCAGAAGTCTTGGTGGAGGACGAGGAGCACCACTGCGGCAATCCATAACAAAGTCGAGGAAGGCTTGTTGGCTGGCATGGTTTAGGAACGCTAAAAGCTTAATTAGGCGGGAGGATTCAAACGGGACTAGTGCGTCGGAAACGGAGTGGACCAGACAGTAGCTTCCTTGACTGGCTGCGAACAACTAAACCATAAGCGACGTGGCACGTCGTCATTCCGTCGGCTCCGGCGAAACGATCTCCAAGAGCTCGATTGCCGGTTCACCATCGCAATGAATAATCGCGGTGCGACCGTAAGTCTCCGTTGGGGCCTTCAATTTGAACAGACCAGCCAGTTCATTTCCAGGCACCACACGCCACAATTGGCTGAGTTCAACTCGTCGCATCACGCCGCGGTTGATTAAGACGCGGCCCAGTGGGATTTCGCGAGACATAATTTCGCGTCGAACGGGTTCGCTTACGCAGTTTACGTGGAGTCGAACGATCCCAAATTGGACGACTGCATGATCAGTGGAACGCCTGAGCAAAATCTTCCGAATGTACGAATCACCTAGCGTTTTGTACGACAGCACTTCGACATCGACGGGACAGCCGTGATGAGACTCGACGGTCACAGTCATGTGATGTTCATGGTCAAGCAACTTCTGATAAACGGGCGGCATCGAGCTGCCGTCAACCGCTTCAAATTGGGCCAGTTCGCTGACGTCGTCGTAGTACAGTTGCACTAACTCGTCAAGATTTGGAAAAGCAGCCTGACTGGTGTCCACTTCAGATCGTTCCTCTGCGTCAGCTACGACAGCGAAGCTTCAAGGTCAACGACTTTCACGGCAGGTTCTTCCTTCCGTTCCAACACCGAATCGACCAAGTAGTAAAGCAATCGGCGTAATTCGTCCGGTTCGATTTCGTCGGCGATCGCTTCGGCTCGATCTTGGTGTTTGTCGACCAAGCGATTGGCTTTTTCAAAGACACCTGCTTTTTCATACAGGTAGCGAACGCGAGCGACTCGAATTCCTTGCTCAATGCCACTGCCGCTGTCAAATAACGATTCAAGTTCCGCACGATCTTGCTCGTCGAGTCCTTCACACGCCAACGCCAACAACAGCGTAGGCCGACCTCCGAGGACATCCGCTCCCGAAACGAGCTTGTTGTTCTGATCGCCCTGCCAATCTTTCAGGTCATTCAGGATCTGGAATGCCACGCCCACATTGCGAGCAAACAACTTCATCGGTTGTCGATACTTTTCCGAATCGCCCGCCAGGTGGACGCCGGTCATTAACGCCGCCTCAAACGCCGGGCTTGTTTTAAGTGCGTAGATCTTCAACGCATCTAGTGGCGTCAACATCTTCTTGGAAGAATCTCGCCACGCGAGTTCTGCGCCTTGGCCTTCCGACAATTTCATATGAGCATCCGCAAGCCCATCCAGAATCGCGGACGTTGCTTCCGCCCCAAGTGTGCCAGCTTCACGGCTGACCAGGCGGTAACCGAGACCAATCAAATAGTCACCCACATTGATCGCGGTCGAAATTCCAAAGCGACGGTGCATGGTCATTTCGCCGTAGCGGAATTTATCATCGTCTTCGATGTCGTCGTGGACCAAAGACGCTTTATGAAACGTCTCAATCGACATCGCTGCTCGGCGGACCGAATCCGAAATTTCTGCAAGGGCTCTCTGGCCATCCGGTCCCGTTGCGTGCCCGCCGGTTAACGCGTCGTGAACTGCCAGAGTGATGAAAGGCCGAGAATGCTTGCCACCTTTCGACAAGAAGTCGTACCCGATCGTTTCGGTCGCGGCGATGGCGTCCAGCGTTTCAATATCGTCGATATCGCTGAGCCGTGGTCCTGATCGCGATCTCGGGGCCAGTCGTTCGAGTTCGTCCGGATCAAACATGTTTGCCGCGGCACGCATGAGATGCACATATGACCGAGTGCGTTCGACAGGCTGCGTCTGTTGAAGCTGGATCGCTTCGTTGACCCATGCTTCGTCTACGGACGTGTTTCGGCAATCGCTCGACAGAAGCGGCACGGCAACGCAAGGAATTCCGGCGAGCAAAACCTTATCGATCGCTTTTTCCAAAACGTTCAAACACGCGACGCCAACGATCGCATCGACGTAACCGCTGACAATGATTTTCAAAACGATCGGCGACCCTTCGGCGACCAGGACTCGATAGCCCATCTTTTCGGCCATGCCGCGAAAGTCGGCGATACTGCAGGCGCCGCAGGTTTCGCAATCGAGCCCAAATTCGTCGTAGTCGGCCGGGCATCCTTCTGCGTGTTTTAGGCAGTGCGGCAGCAGGAACAATCGGCGAGACGGATCGGTGGCAGCCACTTGCTCTCGCCAGAATTCGCTCGCCAGCATTACCATCGCCCAGCCAACAAACGATTCCGGCTGTCCAGCATCGGCGAGCAATTGCCGAGCGATCGATTCCATCTGGTCTTTTGTCAGAGGCGTCGATTTGTCGAGGCGATCTGCGACTTCACGGCACCGCAGACGTAATTGCTCGCGAAGTTCCAACGGTTCGGGTACTGACTTCAGGTGCGATGTTTTTCGTCGCCTGGAACGACGACTGGAAGAGTCCCTTGCTTCGTCAGCCGTCGCCACAAAGTCAGTATTCGTTTCCGATACAGTTGCCAAGTCATCGTCCTCTTCAGACTGGTAATCAAGATGCGTTAACAGGCGTCTTTGTCATCATCTGGCTTGTTTGATCTGCAAGCTTTTCCTGGGCTGCAGCCAGCGCCGACACGGTGAACACCAGAGGGTAAAGTTCCTCATAGTACCACAATTTGGCGAAGTAAAACCCGATCGGCGACGGACTCAAATGACGGTTCTCGTCGACGGCCGCGGTGAGCCATTGCAAACCATCTTTAACAACTAACGCAACCTTCGGTTCCAATTCCACATACGGCAACAACGCCTCAACAGCCAAGGCGGTTTCTTCGACGCTGCTGGGCAATCCGTTTTCCGGTTTGTGTACATCGCCGCCCCAGCCTTGATCGAGATTACGATTCTTGACAAGCCAGTCCACGGCTCGCCGGGCGGCAGCCTGGTCGAGCTTGCCCAGATCTCGATAGGCGAGCAACACTTTGGAGGTACCGTAAACCGGATTCTCTTCGTTCGCGTTCGACTGATTGCCAAACCACAACGGAATCCAAACACCATCGGCTCGCTGTTGTTTCGCGAGATACTTGAATCCCGCATCAACAGCGTTCAGGAGTTCTTGCTGTGGAACGAGCTCTCGCCATGCGTGAAGGGCCCGAATCGCGTGCGCGGTCAGGTCGGTTCCGCTGCGGTCGAACGGCAATTTCCCCCAGCCTCGACAAAATGTTGGCCAACCTCCGTCGCGATTCTGCAAATCCAACAGCCAACGCAGTCCATTTGCTGCCGCACTTTTAATCCTCGCCCGCTGCGCCGAGTCGACAGAATGACTGTCGTAGAATTTCCGCAAAGCTAACAAAGCACCTGGAGTGTCGTCGGCGTCAGGCACGGCACCGGACAGATCAGACCATCCCCAGCCGCCTGGGGCTGCGCCAGTAAATGGGTGAATATCGGTGTTTTGGCACGACAACAGCCATGACAAGCAATTGTCTAAATCGCCCGGCAGTGGATCGCCGTCGGCTGAAATCGCGTTGATCGAAAGCGTCGTGTTCCAAGTTGCCAGATTCGTGTCGATCGGCCAACTACCGTCCTCGCGGACCGTGTCCATCAGGAACCGCACAGCGTTTCGCACGACCGGATGTCGCTCGTGTCCGATCGCAGCCAAGCTCATTGCAACAAAACTAGTCAGCGGAATGGCTTCCAAATATCCGCCGCTTGCCGGTTGGATTTTCTCTAAGACTCTCAAGCTGCGCTGCGCCGAAAACTTACGAATCAAACGAGTGATCGGATTCCAAGGCTTGTGGTGATAGAACTTTGCTTGGCCGATCGCGACCAAAGCAGGGATCGCGTAGCTCACGACCGGCAAACGTAGGAACCGATAGAACGATTGCGGGAAACAAGCTAGCTCAAACGGCAACGCCGCGACTTTCTTCCAGCTAACGCGTTCCGCAAGAGCGCAGTTGGCCAAGATCGGAACGGCAAAAGTTTTGTCTCGTCCGTAACGTTTTTTCAGTCCTTTAATTCCGCCCTGGTTACGAACGTACTCTTCTGCACGTTCGATCATCCAATTTTTATTGTCCGGAACGGCCGTGAGTTGAAACGCCGCCAAGACCAACATTGTCGTCGAAATATTTGAATTGCTTTGGTCGGTGTCGCCCCATCCGCCGTCCGCATTCTGCCGCTTGGCAAGCCAGCGAATGCCGCTACAGATCAAGCGGTCAATTTTTGCGTCGTCGTACGGACTGTGTCGCTGATAGATCGCGAGCGCACTGATAGCCGTGGCCGTCGAAAGCGCAGAAGACGCCAACTTCCCCGTCCAGAATCCCTTTGGGTCTAAGCGATCGAGCAGATCGCGGCGAGCCTGATGGTACGCGTGAGTCAAACGAAATGAATCGGTCATACGCTATCGTGCGAACAAGAACGAATGCAGCCTGATGCAGTTATCAAGACGATCCTCATCTCTGAATGCAGCTACAAAACGCTTGATTCTAAGTCCCGGCACACGGGCTGTCGAGCGTCCAAATTTCCGCTATATCGTGCGACAAAGACGGTTTACTGCTACAATCAGGCGGTTTCTCTGTGGTGAGAATCTACCACCTAACCGTCAAATACTCCGCAAACACGCATGTACGCTCGACTTACGAAACGTCTACTCCTTGAAACTGATAAGCGATTACTTGCCAAATTATTTTGGAACGCGGGCATTAAAGGTATTCGGTCGGTACAGCGACACAAACGCCGCCAAAAGCGCGGCGAGTTCTTTCCGCCGTTCTTGTACATTTCGGTAGTCAACAGTTGCAATCTGCGTTGCCAAGGCTGCTGGGTCGACGTCGCCGCCGCACAGCAAAAGATCGACGTCGCCGCCATGGACAAAATGCTGAACGAAGCCAAGGCAATGGGCAACTCGTTCTTCGGGATCCTGGGCGGTGAACCGTTCATGCATCCGCAACTGATGGAAATTCTTTCTCACCACACAGACGCTTACTTTCAAGTTTTCACCAACGGCCACTTCATCACAGACGACGTCGCAAAAGAAATGCGGCGGCTTGGAAACGTCACGCCACTGGTCAGTGTTGAAGGAAACGAAATCGTTAGCGACGAACGTCGCGGCCGTCCAGAAGTGTTCGGCAAAACGATGCAGGGAATTCAGAATTGCCTGAACAACAAAGTCATGACGGGAGTCTGCACGAGCCTGTGCCAAACGAACTTCGACGATTTGCTGTGCGAGAAATGGGTCGATCGCTTGATCGAGATGGGCGTGTTTTACACTTGGTTTCACATCTACCGAGCCGTAGGTCCCGAACCGAATCCTGAGTTATGCCTAACTCCTGAACAACAACGAAAGGCGAGGCAATTCGTCGTCGACATGCGAGCCAAAAAGCCGATCATCATCATCGACGCATATTATGACGGCGAAGGACAAGCACTCTGCCCCGCCGCAACGGGCTTCACGCACCACATTAGTCCGTGGGGCGACATTGAACCATGTCCAGTCATTCAAATGGCAACCGACAGCATCCATGAAGATCGGTCGCTGAAAGAAATCTTCAACCAATCGTCGTTCCTCCGCGACTTCCGACAGGTCGCCGCCGAATCGACTCGCGGGTGCATCATTTTGGAACGTCCTGACCTCTTGCAGGAACTCGCTAGCAAGCACGATGCCAGAGACACGACTGCTCGCAAGCTATCGTTCGCTGAATTGGACGCTTTAGAAAGTCGTCCATCGCAATACAATCCGGATGTCGTGATACCAGAAAAGAGTTGGGCATATCGACTCGCCAAGCGGTTTTGGTTCAACGACTACGGCGCCTACACGAAACACTTCCGCGCTGAAAACTGGAAAGACACACGAAACTCGCTGCCAATTGTGGAGCTCGATCCGGCCAAGAATATGCCAAGCGAGCAAGCGAGTTAGAGATTCCGCAGCCGCGGATGAAGAAATCATGGAACAGGTTCGAAGGAAAGAAAACCGAAATCGTGGTCGAAGTCGCTTGCGTTTCTCTATCGCGTTGTTGCTCTTCGTAATGGCGTGCGTGGGTGGCTGGTTTTCAGGTTACAGGTCAGGTTATGACGCTGGTGACAACGCTTGGAATTACAAAGGGATTTATGCAAAGACCTATGACGTCCACGACCTCGTCAAGCCAATGAAGAATTCACAGACAGGCACGATATCTCCAGATTTTGGCCAGGTCGTTGCTGCAGTCCGGGCGGTTCGCGAGACGGAGAAGAGAACTCTTGAGGTAACGCCGTTTGAACTCAACCTATCTTTGGTTGTGCGAGGCAGCGGTATCGAGCATCGCAGAATTACATCCATCCTGTCCGACCTACGATCGCAGATCGAGCTAGCACAGCAACAATCCAGAAATTCAGGCTGATTGTTTTAGCGTAGGCGGAACTTGAGTTGATGCGTACGACGAACTTCTCGTCCGTCCAATAGTAATGCGTCGACGGACTGGAAGTCCGTCGTACAGTTCGTGCCGTGTGGCGCTGGTTAGTTCCGCTAGTATTGAAGCCACAGCAGTTCTTCGAATCGAAACGACGCTAGCGTTTTCAATAATCTGGCCGAAGAACACAGCTAGCACCGTAAATAGGATTTGCTGTGAATTGGCAGTCTCTGTCTAATGCCGCAAGGTAAGGATTACCGATTCTACTGATTGTTCATCATGAAGATTATTTGACGCCAGCTATCGATGCTTCTGTCCAATCGTAAAAACTTCCTATTTGTTCACATCGCCAAGACCGGCGGGAGTAGCATTCGGTCTGCTCTGTCACGATCGCGGTGGCAAGAGCCCTACTATATCCCGCAGATGATCTGCAACCGGATCAGTCACATTACCGGTCACAAGCTTGGCGTGAAACTGCCTCGGCATGCGCCAGTGGTCACCGCTCAGCACATGCTGAAGGGTCCGCACTTCGACGGACTGTTCAAATTTGCATTTGTGCGAAATCCCTGGGACCGCTTGGTGAGTGCTTACTGCCACTTTCAACGAGAACAAAAATCGCTGTTGGCGGAGCATCGTATTCGCGCGATGCCCGATTTCACGGACTGGATTTTGGGCGACAACATCGACTACTGTGGTGAGGCCGGCGAGTTCATTCGCTCGATTCGCCGCCTGCAAGTCGATCACTTGATCGATTTGGACCACAACATAGTTGTCAATTACATTGGCCGGTACGAGCGCCTATCAGAAGACTTCCGGCAGCTGTGCGAACGACTCGACGTACCGCACGTAGAATTACCACACAAAAGGAATTCAAAGCGGTCTGCTGGCTACAGAGAGCAATACGATGCCCAAAGTCGAGACCGAGTAGCAGCGTTTTATCGACGTGACATCGAAACACTTGGGTATCGGTTCGGTGAACCCGAATCGTTTCGCTCCATGGGCGAAATCGAAAACTGCAAATCAATTACGGTGAAACCTTCCATCCTGTCCGAATCATCCGAGATGGCGCGCGCGGGTTAGCAGGCGATTTTTAAGGGATAGAAGTCTTGTGCATTTTTGCATGTAAACTTTGCTACTAGTCCAGCGGGTCTTAGTTTTTGGGTAGCTCGTAGTGGATCTTGCTAAAGATCCCGCCGGCCAGGAAGTTTAGCAGCTTCCACTACCGAAAGATCAAGCTAACGCAGACTACTACGTGGCACTGGCTCAGCCAGTGCTCGCGACGTGTTCCGTCGATCGTATGCAGAAAGATCCAATTCAAATTCCAGGGACGGAATCATGCGAAACTCCTCACCAATCTTTGTGAACGGCTTTTCGCGTGGCGGCAGTACGATTCTGACTAACCTGCTTGCCTCACATCCAGAAGTCTGCCTGATCGGAGAGACTCACCACGCTTTCAAAGGCCACAGTATCACCGATTCGGTTTGGGGCATCGTTCGAAAATGCCTGTATCACGACGCGCCGATTTTGGCCGGACAGTGCCAAGACTTTTTCAGCCCTCGCCTGATCGCCGAACGCAAACCGCTTAGCCGCTGGGCCAAGTCGCGAGTCGACCAAATCCTCTACGCCGAAAAATTCCGCTCGCAACACCCGACGTTCAATCAATTCAAAGCCCCAGACCAAGAGTTCGACGCCGAAGAAATCGAAGCGTCTCGATTGCTCGGCATGAACATCGATGGAATCGTGTTTGCCAATGATGCGTTCGTCGACATGTACCCCGAAGCAACCTTTTATGGTGTCGTTCGCAACGGATTAGCCGTATGTGAAGGGCACGTTCGCCGTGGTCAGTCGCCTCGTGAAGTGGGCGAACGTTACCAAAAGCTGGTCGACAAGATGTGTGACGATGCTCATCAGCTGGCACGCTATGAAATCTTTCGCTTTGAAGATATTCTCAACCAGCCCATTGAAACGCTGAATCGAGTCTTCCTACACGCCGGTCTCGAAATCTCAAAACTCGACAAGATTCGTGTCCACACTCGACGCGTGATGGACGCTCACGGCAATCACCGCCTGCGCAAAGGCAAGTACGAATGGGAGCTTGCGTGGATTTCGCTTGATCAGCTCGAAGACTATCTCGACCGCAACGTCGACGCCAACCAAGCGAAACTTCTTTCATACTCCGACCGCAACGAATTCCTTCGCTACGCCGGCGCCGCGATGGAGCGGCTAGGGTATTCGACATCGTTTGGAAAACAACAAACGACAAGCGAACAATCTCGCCAAGGCGCAGCAACTTCTCGCCATGCTGCGTAGCAGTCTGTATCAGCTTAATCTTCGGTGAGTGGAAGTTGCTAAACTTTCTGACAGACGGGATCTTTAGCAAGATCCACTACGACCTGCCCGAAAACCAAGATGGGTTGGACTACTTGGTCGGCTTAGGTTCGCTTCGTACAGACTTTCGACGCAGAGACAATGTCACCAAAGATAACCCCACAATCCAGTAGCTCAACGTTGGTTCTGGAACGACAGCGGCCGGTCGCGTTCCTTTTTCGTAACCGCCCGAGCTAAAAGCGGCGACGAAGTCGGAACTATCAAAATCGCCGTCGCCGTTCCAATCGCCTTCGCCCCACGTCGAATTGTTCGCGATTCCATCTTCGTATTCGCCAGCGGTGAACACGGTCACAAAGTCGCTGCTGTTGAACTCGCCATCGAGATTTGAATCGCCGAAAAAAGTGTTCTTGAGTTCGTTTACCCAAGTAGCTCGATCATCTTGGTTGACGCTGCCGTCTGCGTTTACGTCAAACTTGGTCGACATGTCACCGTCGCGAACCGCTGCCGAAAGAAGGTCGATATCGGTCGCCGTGAGTAAACCATCGGCATCGAAATCACCGAGCAGACCGCTGTCGATAAAGTCAGCGGGAGACAGAGTGCCCGCGTAAATCTGTGCAACTTCGTCAGCCGTCAACACGTGATTGAACAGAGCGAAATCATCGAGCAGGCTGTCGGCCGAATGCTGGTTCGCTCGTCCAATCCAAAAGTCTTGCGACGGAATGAAGTCGCCTTCTGCCGCCGATTCCACTTCACCCGCAGCGTAAACGGCATCGACCAATTCGCCGTCGACGTACAGCAACGCTTCAGCATCGTCACGGTCGAACGTGTACGCAACATGATGCCACGCGAATCCGTCTTCATCGAAATTGTCTTCGAGTGCTTCCGGATCGTTCACGACAACGAACCCGGCTTCTTCACTGTCAAAACGGCCATTTACGGTTCCGTCGGGGAGTAAGAACAATTGGATGCCGGACGCCGTCCCGTCCAACGAGTCGTAGATTCCGTCGGCCCCGCTGTCAGGACCTCCACCGCCGATATCATCTTGCGGGTCGTTTCTCATGATCCAGATGCTGATCGACAAATCTTCGTCAACGGTAAACCCAGGAGTGTCGTCGATGGGCACAAGTAAAAAGTCATCGTCGGTGATCGGGTTGTCGGTCGCGCCTAGTCCGGGAAACCGAGCCGCTGTGCCTCGGATACCTTCCACAATCTCCACGTTTGTCGTCGGCGTCGCCACCGCATCGAAGCCGTTACCGGTCTGGTCAGCGAACGGGTTCGGTTGTTCGAACGAGTAGTATGCGACAATGTCGGCTCGGACGCTGCCAGCAAACACGAAGTACGGCAACAAACACAAAAAAAGTTTCTTCATTTCGGTAACGCTCCGGGTGATTGCTCATCGACAGCTACAAACGGCATGACACGGCACCAGTATCGAAGGCATAGTACCGTCGCTCAAGTAGTCCACAATTTTCTGCCGGGAAGATTTCGACTGATTTTTACTTCTTGAATGCACGCAAATCGTGGCTACCGATTGGCGAGTATTTCACATTCCACGCTTTTCTTTGGTTTGATCGAGGTTTCTTGTTAGACTCCGGGTTGATTCTTTGTTGTGGAAGGTTGACATGTTTTCATTTTGGCGTTCGCTAGTCCGGGGTCCACAGATGTCAAAACAGATTCGACGCAGCAATACTCTTTCATTCAGAGCTGAAACTCTTGAACATCGGTACATGATGGCGGGAGATTTCGCACCAGGCGACGCAAATCGAGATTACTACGTCGATGAATCAGATTTTGTGCTCGCGATGAAAGCAGGCAAGTATGAATCCAATGAGTCCGATGAAACCGCCGATTGGTCGGAAGGTGATTGGAACGGAGATGGCAGATTCAATTCTTCGGATCACCTGTTTGTCTTCATTTCTGGGAACTATCGCCAAGGCAGCTACGACGAGGCTGCTACAGATCCGGTCAACGAACTTCAGCCTCTGGAGCAAGGAACGCTAGGTCCGGTCGCATTGCTATACAACGACAAAACTGGAGATTTAGTCGTTGACTCACGTGGCACCAATGAGAAAGTCACAACGCTTCAGCTGACGTCCGCGTCCGGCCTGTTCCAGCCTCGAGATTTTCGCGCTGGTTTGTTTGATGTGGAGGACTCCGAAACAACGCGGTTCTTATTCGATCCACGGGGATTTGATGAGTTCGTTTTTTCTGAAGCACTGCCGACAGGAATC
>JAGQPC010000619.1 GCA_020426925.1 Planctomycetales bacterium
GAGCATGAGCTCGGTTTCGATCGTCAGAATGTCGTTCATGGGATCGACCGTCCCGGCGACGTGGACGACATCGACGTCTTCGAAGCACCGAACGACCTGCAAGATCGCGTCGACCTCGCGAATGTGGCTGAGAAACTTGTTGCCCAGCCCTTCGCCTTCGCTGGCTCCTTTGACGATCCCGGCGATGTCAACGAGTTTCAACGTCGCCGGAATGATCTTCTGAGGAACAATGTATTGCGTGATTCGATGAAGGCGCTCGTCGGGAACGCTGACGATCCCCTCGTTCGGTTCGATCGTGCAGAACGGGTAATTTTCGCTTTGCGCCGCCTTTGAAAGCGTCAACGCGTTAAACAAAGTGCTCTTACCAACGTTGGGCAAACCAACGATCCCGGCTTCCATAACTCTTACCTGTTACTCATGGAGGTGTTTAGTTGGGCTTTTGCTTTACCCTCAAAGCCCATTGCCTTGTGGCCTCTTCACCCTCCCCAGGGAATTGGTGTCTACACAAATCACTTCACCCTCCCTCGGGAGGGTCGAAGCCGAAGAATGAGGCTTCGGGGAGGGGTGCGTGCAGGTGCGGTGATGCGTTGCTCGCCATTCTGCCCCTCCCCAAAAACTCGCACGCTCGTTTTTTACCCTCCCGAGGGAGGGTGAAGTGGTTCTGTTTCGACTTGTGTAGCAGCTTTGCCATCTGCGGAGGGTCATTGCGTCGTGAGTTCTGAAAGATACCGTTTTCGGAGTGTCGGGAGCTAGTGCACGTTTCAAGATTTCCGTGAATTCACGCCAGGATTTTACAGGCCGAACGCTCGAAAGAAATTTCGAACCGGCTGTCCGTGCGAGTACAAGATCGGCTGTCCGATAATCCCGTCGCCGATGTAGGTTCCGGGCGGAGTCGATGGGCTCTGATTGCACGGAGGGCAAACATACGGTTGTGGGGCCGGCTGGTAATTCGGAGCGTAATGCTCGCGGTACCGGATGTCGGATGGTGATCGAGGCGGAATTGGTTGCTGATATCCCGCCTGTCGTACTCCATACGGATCACGCGAATTCGCGCAGCGGTTGGGCTGTGAGTAAGCGTCGACACGTGGACGAGGATCAAGCCGACGATCAGTCTCGTAGCCATTGCTGCCGGGATAGAAGGTTACGGTTCGGCCAGTGTCGAGGCGATTTCGATAGCTCCGGTTTTCGATGGTTCCTCGAGGTAGCTCGTCGTATCGACCGCGCGTGTAGCTGGACGGTGAACGATAATATCGATCGTCTGCGCGAAGAAAATCTTGGGCGGGCGAGTATCGAACGATGACTCCAACACATAGAAAAACAAGCATGAGGTGGCGTTTCATTGTGTGCTCCTTGCGAACAAATGTTTGTTGAACGATTGAGCTATTTGGCAAGCGACGTGCCAATTCAGCCGTTTCGCGATTGATGGCACGCTGCGAGCTCAGAATCGCGAGAATCGTTAAGCAGGCATTGCTATCTGTGATCAAACTGACGCGGCGAATCGCATTCTTGGCCGGTAAACATTGCGGATACCGGAATCAGTTCCGCTCGCGAGGCGGCTGAGCGCCGAGTGAGCACTCACGCGTACGACGTGAAGTTGGAAAACCGCAGAGATCGCATGGATATTTCGTGAAGAATCTGGGCCCATGAATCGCGTTCGACCGAAATGTGTGTAAAATCACGCGATTGTGACAGTTCTAGGAGGTGGGCTCATGAGATCTATCAGTCTTCGATTCGCTGTGATCATTGCGACGGCGTTCGGCAGCGTGCACTTACAGGCGCGAGCAGAATCAGAAGAATTCAAACCGCTGTTCAATGGCAAGAACCTGGATGGCTGGCGAAACATCAACTGTGCTCCGGAAACTTGGTCGGTGCGTGACGGCATGATCTATTGCACAGGCGCGCCAATTGGCGAACTCCGCACCGATCGAATGTATCAGAACTTTGTGCTGGAGCTTGAGTGGCGACATCTGAAGCCGAAGGGAAATGCCGGTGTCTTTGTTTGGGCCGATGCCATCACGGCTCAAGGGCAGCCGTTTCATCGTGGTGTCGAAGTCCAGGTTTTGGATGGGCGAGAAAGCGAGTACTACACGTCGGATGGGGACATCTTTCCGATTCACGGCGCGGTGATGACTCCGGAAAATGGCCGGGGCGGTAGCCGTGCTTTTCCGACCGAAAAACGTAGCAATCCATCGCCCGAATGGAACCACTATCGAATCGAGTGCATGGATGGTTCGATTTCTCTGGCGGTCAATGGCAAGGTCGTTACGAAAGGGCACGACGCCAGCCCTCGGAAAGGCTACATCTGCCTCGAATCGGAAGGCTCGCCCGTTGAATTCCGCAATCTTCGCATTAAAGAGCTGCCGAGTAGCGAACTGTCCAACGACAAAATCGCAAATGTCGACGAAGGTTTTGAATCTCTGTACAACGGAATGGATCTGCGAGGTTGGAAGACGCATGAAGGCTTGATCGAACATTGGAAGCCGAACGATTGGCGATTGGAATACGACGGCAATGCCACAGGAGACGACAAGAACCTTTGGTCAGAAGAGTCGTTCGAAGACTTTGAGCTCATTGTCGATTGGCGATGGAACGGTGAATATAAAGAGACCACCAAGCGTCCAGTTGTGATCGCGGACGGCACGCATGAAAAGAACGCCGACGGGTCGGAAAAAACGATTGACGTTCCAGTTGCCGATTCTGGGATTTACCTCCGAGGTTCGAGCAAAGCTCAAATTAACATCTGGCAGTGGCCAATCGGCTCCGGAGAAATCTGGGGATATCGGACGGACGAGGATTTAAGCAACGAAATTCGAGCCGCCGCGACGCCACTCTCAAAAGCGGATCTGCCGATCGGAAAATGGAATCGGTTCCACATCACGATGGTGGGCGAGCACGTTACGGTGAAGCTGAACGGCAAGACGGTGATTGAGCGTTGTCACTTGCCAGGGATTCCTGCTTCCGGCCCGATCGCGCTTCAGCATCATGGCGATCCGATCGAATTCGCAAACATCTACGTAAAACGCCTAGCGAAGTGAAATAGGATTAACGCTACTCACATCTAACTGACGCACCCGAAGTCGAACAACAAAGCTACTTGATGGACCATCTTGAACTCATCGCGACCTCCGCTTTTGGACTGGAATCGGTCGTTCGCCAGGAATTAAAGAATCTTGGCTACGACGCTCGAATCACCGGTGCGGGCAAGATTAGGTTTAGCGGCGATCTGCGCGATGTGTGTCGGGCTAACTTGTGGCTACGATCGGCAGATCGGGTTTTGATTCTGGTTCATGAATTCGAAGCGAAAGACTTTGAGGCTTTATTCGAAACCACAAAATCGATTCCGTGGGAGCAGTGGATTCCAATCGACGGCAAATTCCCCGTCATGGGACGTTCACGCAATTCGCAATTGTCCAGCGTTCCCGCGATTCAGCGTTCGACAAAACGCGCCGTCGTAGATCGCATGTTGTCCGCGAATTCTTCCGAAGGCGAAACCGCATCGCTGCCGGAATCCGGTGCTCTCTATCGCATTGAAATCTCGATTCTCGACGACCAGGCGACGCTGACGATCGACACGACGGGTCCGAGTCTGCATAAACGAGGTTATCGAAAGTTGGTCGGCCCGGCACCGCTGAAAGAGACGCTTGCGGCGGCGTTGGTTCAGTTGAGTTTTTGGGATTCGGAACGCCCGCTACTCGATCCATTTTGCGGAACGGGAACGATTCCGATCGAGGCCGCAATGATCGCTCGCAATATTGCCCCAGGGCTGAATCGTGAATTCTCATTCGAAGCGTGGCCGCAAGTTGCGGTCGCCATGGTGGATGAAGAACGCTTGGCTGCAACCAACGCCATCGTTCAGGACGCAAAGCTACGCATCATCGGTACCGACTCGGACGCAAACTCGGTCAGTATGGCTCGGTATCATGCTCAGAAAGCCGGAGTCGACGAGGACATTCATTTCCAGCAAAAGCCGTTTCACCAAGTGTCCAGCAAGCAGACTTTTGGATGCGTGATCACGAATCCGCCGTACGGCGAGCGGATCGGTGAATCGGCTGAAGTGAATGCTTTGTATCGATCGATTCCAGAAATCCTGCGACGATTTCCGACTTGGTCGCACTTTATTTTGACGGCGTTTCCGAACTTCGAGCAGTTCATTCAAAAAACGGCGGACCGACGGCGCAAGCTCTATAACGGTCGCTTGGAGTGCACATACTACCAATTCTTTGGGCCCAAACCGCGAAAACTCCGCAAGCCAGACCGCTCGGTTAAGGACTCAGAATCAGGTGGCTCGGACTCTGTCGAAAACGTTGAAAACGATTCGGTTGAAGCAACAGCGAAAGAAGCTGGGGCCAACGGAAATGCGGCTCATGTTCGAGTGGACACCCATGGCGAAAATGGCAACGGTAACGGTGCGTCTTCGACCAAGCCAAACGATAAGCCAACACGTGCTGCCAACAACCCGGTCTTTGGTGGCTTGACGGAAAAGGCGGACGAGCAGGCCGCAATCTTCGCGTCGAGGCTTCGCAAGCGAGCTCGTCATTTGCGCCGTTGGCCGACGCGTCAGGACATCCATTGTTTTCGCTTGTACGAGCGTGACATTCCTGAAATCCCGCTGGTCGTCGATCGGTACGAAGACCACCTGCACATCACAGAATACGAACGACCCAACGATCGAGATATCGCTCAGCATGCTGATTGGCTCGAACTGATGGCTCAGACGGTGGGCGAAGCGCTCGACGTGCCAACCGATCGGATTTTCTTTAAGAGCCGTCAACGCCAACGAGGCGACACTCAATACGAACCTGTTTCTCGGAACAGCTATGAATTGGAAGTTCGCGAAGGCGGCCTGAAGTTTTTTGTGAACTTGTCCGACTACGTCGATACCGGATTGTTTTTGGATCATCGAATCACTCGCGCGATGTTCCGCGATCACGCCAAGGATGCGCGAGTCCTGAATCTGTTCGCGTACACTGGAGCGTTCAGCGTTTACGCCGCTGACGCGCCGGCCGCGACCGTCACGACGGTAGATTGGTCAACGACGTATCTGAACTGGGCTCGCCGTAATATGGAGCTGAACGGTTTTGTCGGGGCGAAGTATGCGTTTGTGCGAGAAAACGCGGGCGATTACGTCAACCGGTTGCCGGAACGAGACATGTTCGATCTGGCAATTATCGACCCGCCGACTTTTTCCAACAGCAAGCGGACAGAAGACGACTGGCAAGTTCAACGCGATCATGCGAACCTGTTGGCAGCCGTTATGGCTCGCGTGTCAGACGGTGGATCGGTATTCTTTTCGACCAACTTCCGTCGGTTTAAATTGGCCGAGACGGAAATCGGCGCAAGCTCGATTCACGAAATCAGTCGGCAGACCGTTCCCGAAGATTATCGTAACCGAAGAATTCACCGCTGTTGGATCATTAAGAAATAGTCGCACCGATATCGAATACGAGCCATTGAATTCTATTCACATCGATAATTTCCGCTCGCGACGAGATCCACAAGCGATGGCTCGCGCAATGCCCATGATGTTCGCGTTTGCGTTGTTCCTGTTGATTGGTGCTGTTCACGTTTTGGCGACAATCAAGATCGGCGCGATTGGCGATTTGACGGCAGTGGACGAAGCAACGGCGAAGCATATCCGGCTGGTCGCGACAATCTCCAAGCACGTTTACATTGGCGTTGGCTACTGTTTGCTCTGCCTGTTTCTGATTTGGTTCACGGCCTTTCGTCGTTATCCTTTGTGGGCCGGATGGTTGGTTTTGGCGACGTTGGCGGCACCCTGGGTCATTTACCTGAAAGCGTGCGGCATGGTGATTCATCGGCTGTCGACGGGTTGAGTTGAACTACCTTCTAAATCTTATGGCTATTTGCCGCGATTCCAGTTATGTTCTGGCATAGTTGTCGACAGGCGTCGGCCGTTTCCGCCAATCTTGTTCAAGCAGGTCGAAGTGATGAAAGATTGTTCGTTTTGCCAACGTCGTGAGTTCCTGTTCCGAGCCTCCATGGGATCAGCCGCATTTTTCACCGTGCCAGGTGCGTTTGCAGAAGAACTCATCAAAACTCCACCACAGACCGAGGGGCCTTTCTATCCGGACAAACTGCCTCTGGATACCGACAACGACCTGCTTGTGATCAACGACAAGATCACGCCTGCGGTTGGCGAAATCACTCATTTGACCGGCAAAGTGACCGACGTCAAAGGTAATCCGATTCGGAACGCCATCGTGAAGATTTGGCAAACCGACAACAATGGAGTTTATCTGCATTCGGACAGTAATCGACGCGGCGAGCTGGATTCCAACTTCCAGGGCTTTGGCCAGTTCCTAACCGATTTGAAAGGTGACTACTACTTCCGCACGATCAAGCCGACCAAGTACCCAGGTCGAACGCCACATATTCACGTCGCCGTTGAACGGAACGGCAAACGCACTTTGACGACTCAGTTGTATATCAAAGGCGAACTCGGCAACGAAAAAGACGGAATTGTGCAAAGCATCAAAGACTTGAAGATTCGCGACTCGGTAATGGTCGATTTCAAGCCATTACAAGGTTCGAAGACTGGCGAGCTAACGGCGAATTTCAATATTGTCTTGGGCGTTACTCCGAAAGACGCATAGTCAGTGTTAGTTTTGGAGTTGCCGTGTTTGCATTTGTTGGGCCAAAGGCCTTTCAATTTGCCTAGCCCAGCCCACCGGGCTGGGTGGGACGTTGCTCAAGCCAAATAGGGCCAAAGGCCCGACCGTTTGTGATCTGGGCAAAACAAACAGCCGGGCCGTTGGCCCTTCACTAACGTACGCTCGCCCTAACCCAGCCCGGTGAGCTGGGCTAGGCAAACATTCAGGGCTTTGCCCCTAACGCTCCATTCTGAATATTTGGAGCATGAAAGTTGCGGCGGTGATAC
>JAGQPC010000620.1 GCA_020426925.1 Planctomycetales bacterium
GAACAAGATGAAATGCGTTTGAAGATGCTGGAACAGGACCTCGACGTTCGCAAACAGGAAATCGAAGGTGTGCTGAAACAAAGCCAACAGGCCGTTAGTGAAGCCGAGAAACTCATAAGTCAATTGCAAGCGGAAGTGCAGCAGCTGAAAGCTGAAAAAGAAGCGATTGAAAAAGAAAAAGAAAAAGATCCCGAACCAACGGCGGACATCGAGGCCAGCGTAAAGGTTGCCGCCAGCTGGTTGCAAATGATGCCGCCAGAAACGGCTGCCGAGGCGGTTAAGAGTCTCGCTAACAATGGCAAGAAGGACTTTGTGCTGGAACTTCTCGGGCACGTTGAAGACAGAAACGTCGCGAAGATCTTAGAAGCACTCAACGACAGTGACCTAGCCGGTGAGCTCGTGAACAGCTTCCCGACGGCGAGGCGGCCCGGCCTACGGAACCGGTAAGAAGGCATTGTATCGCCAATGCCGAGATGTCGAGAATCAAGGAGGATAAACGATGGCTGACGAAGAACAAGAAGAAGGTGCCGCAAAAAAATCGAAGCCATTAATGGGTATCATTATCTGCGCAGTCATTGGATTTGTCTCGGGCGGGTTGGGCTTTGCCGGGATGACATTCATGATGCCGTCGAACTCGGCAGATCCCACAGAAGCATCAGATGCGGACAAAGAGAAGATTTTCATTCCGTTTGGGACTATTTCGTGCAATGTCAACGATGGTCAACTCAACCGGTTTTTGAAATTGACGATCACATTGCAATTCAAAGTGAGTCCAGAAGACGTTGTAGACCTTGAAGCGCTGATCGAAAAAGAAAAGCCGATTCTGACTAGCTGGCTGCTGAGCTACCTAGCCGACATGACGATGGAAGACATCCGTGGAGCCGTTGGCCAAAACCGTTTGCGTCGCGAGATTCAGAATCACTTTAGCTCCGTTCTGTTTCCCGACGCCGATGGTCAGATTGAAAGCCTGCTATTTGAAGAGTTTATCGTTCAATGAGTGACGCCGTCGACACCTATGACTTTCGTCGCCCAAATCAACTGGCCGACGACATCGAACACTTGTTGGAAAAGTGGAGTCATGGCTTCGTGAAAACAGCGAAGCAGCGAATCGCTGACGTGTTCGGTTTCGAACTGGAGATGCGAGAAGGCGCCATCAGTACATTGCAACTATCCGATCTGCTGGAGCCTGAAGAAAAGCCGCAGCCAGAAGCCACCGCAGAAGCCGAAGGCGATCAAGAGGCAGAAGAAGAAGCGACGGCGGAGGACGAATCGGAATCGGACGAGAAGGCCGAATCTGAAGATGAGGGTGAAACGCCGGCTGGTTCGAACTTAGTTATGCAGCATCAGATCGGTGATTCGGGAGTTTGCTGGTTTACGATGCCTCGGCCGGTAATTCTCTCAATGTTCGCGCAGATTTTAGGAAAGCCGTTTGAATCGCTTCCTGAAGATCGCCCGCTTAGCGGAATTGAGGAATCGCTGTTTGAGTCGTTTACGAGCGAGCTGCAGGTTGCCATGGTCGAATCGCAGCCATGCGAGGCGGCGCTGCCGTGCGACATAACGGGACTGCCCAAATATGAACAGCTCGGCACAGTGTTTCCCGAATCGGAACAAATCGTTTCGATCGATTTTGACTTAGAAGGAAATTTCGAATCATCATCGTTTCGTTGGCTGCTTTCCAACGAAGCGGTTTTGCATTTTATCACGCGTGTCACGGAGGAACTGAACCGCAGCAAAGACCCTCGTCCAGAACTAGAACGACTTATCCATCAAATTCCGATGAACGTCGTCGTGAACTTAGGGCGAACTCAACTGAGCTGGAGTGAGCTGACCGATTTGACGGTCGGCGATGTCATTAAGCTTAACCAACGCGTTTCCGAACCGCTGGAAGCAGTTATTGCAAAACACAAGTTGTTTCGTGGGTGGGCCGGCCGCCATGGAAACTCGCACGCGTTCCGCATAACTGAGCTGGTTCAACCAAAAGCATCATAGAACATAGAAACTGAGTGACGATCCATGGATGGACAGAAAACACTTGGTGGCGCCAATCCGCTCACACGGCAAAGTGAGATTCTGTTGTCCGCCGGACTGCTCGGCGTACTTGTCGTCCTCTTGATCCCGCTGCCAACATTTCTGTTGGACATGTTCCTGGCCGGGAACTTGGCGATTACGATTCTTCTGTTGTTGATCACAATATCCGTGACACAGCCGCTGGAGATCTCTGTGTTTCCATCGTTGCTGTTGCTGATGACGCTGTCTCGGCTATCGCTGAACGTGGCGACAACACGATTGATTCTGCTGGACGGAAATGCCGGGAAGATCGTCTCGACGTTTGGTGGGTTCGTCGTCGGGGGCAATCTGGTCGTCGGCTTGGTTATCTTTCTGATTCTGATCGTGATTCAGTTTATCGTGATCACTAAAGGTGCCAGCCGAATCTCTGAAGTTGCCGCGCGTTTTACGTTAGACGCATTGCCCGGTAAGCAGATGGCCATCGATGCCGAAGTCAACTCTGGCGCCTTGAACGACGAACAAGCTCGTAAACGCCGCAAAGAACTTGCGCAAGAAACCGAATTCTACGGTTCGATGGACGGTGCAGGAAAGTTTGTACGCGGCGACGCGATCGCGGGTCTGATTATCACCGGTATTAACTTGGTTGGTGGCGTCGCGCTTGGCGTATCCAACGGATTGACGATTTGGGAAGCGATAACTCGCTATTCGATCCTAACGATTGGCGACGGCCTCATTTCTCAAATTCCAGCACTGATCATCGCGACGTCCGCCGGTATTTTGGTGACGAAGGCGACATCAGAAATCAGTCTCGGTGGTGAAATCGGCGTACAGTTGCTTTCCAATTCTCGGCCGCTGATCATCGGAGCTGTGATTCTTGGAGCGGTCGCGCTGACACCCGGGCTACCGAAACTGCCATTCGCGGCAATCGCTGCTGCACTGGTTTTCGCGGGGCGACGAATCGGAAACACAAAAGAAGAAACCGAGCAACCAGAGCCAGAAGGCGAACAAACCGTTTCGAAGCAGGAACAACAGTTCGATGACTTCTTGCAGTCGGATCGTGCTCGAATCGAAGTTGGCGTTCGGCTAATCCCGCTGGTATCAGCAAACGAACAGGGACTTGCGGACAGAATTGCGGCTTTACGAAAAGAACTTGCGGACAAACACGGAATCTGGGTACCAGCCGTACGTATTCGAGACAGCTTACAGCTTAACCCTGACGAGTATCGTATCCTCATCAATGGGCGCGAAGTTGCCAGGGCAACGATGAAGCCAGATCACTTCATGGCGATCAACCCAACGGCCGACACGTCGTCCTTTGGCATGGGGGAAGAAACGACTGATCCCGCATTTGGTCTTAAGGCGATTTGGATTCCGGAAGACATGCGAGCACGAGCGGAACTCAAAGGAATGACCGTTGTGGATCACCCGACGGTCATGATGACTCACCTGGGCGAAGTGTTGCGTCGTTTGGCACACGAACTTCTTGGGCGTGAAGACATGCAAAAGCTGATCAACAAAGTGAAGGAGACATCTCCGTCCGTCGTTGACGAGCTGAAGCCCGAGATCATTCGCATGGGAGACGTGCACCAGGTTCTTTCGTTGCTGCTGAAAGAGAAAATCCCGCTGACGAATTTAACTCGTATTTTGGAAGCGATTTCTCACTGTGCTGCTGATGGCAAATCGCCCGCCGATATTGCAGAAAGTGTTCGCGAGTACTTAGGACGCGAGATATTCGCAAGGCTCCGGACTGATGGCGGCAACGTTTCTGTCATCGTCCTCGATCCTCGAATCGAAGTTCAACTGAGAGAATCGACGTCTGACGGTCGCATCGTGTTACCGCACACAGCGCTACAGCAGCTGATGTCAGTGCTGCACGACACGGTTACGCATGCAACACAATCAGGCAAGGAAGTAGCCCTGCTAACAGACAAATCGTTGCGGCGTTCAATACGGCAATTGCTGGAACGATCGTTGCCGGACCTTGCGGTTGTGACGATCAATGAAGTGCCTTCCGACATCACGATCGACATTTCCAACGTGATTAAGTACGAATCGATCTTCAACAAGCAGGATGGGGCAGCTGCCGCATAGGTGTACTAGTTTTTCGCTGAAGTAGGAATCATGGTTCAAAGAAGAGACAAGCAAGACAACCCGTGGGAATGGATTATCGCCATCCTAGTCGGCGCTGTTGTTACTTTGCTTTGCGTCATGCAACAAGTACAGCCGCTGACTATTGTTATTCGAGTTTGCATTGCCGTGACGTGCGCAGCGATTGTCGGCAAATTGGCAACGCTATCCATTCGACAACTTGATGAAGTTAGCACAAAGTAGACATCGCTCATTCCCTATGAATTACACGACGGAATACGACAAAAGAACGAGCGACCAACGACTAGACTCGCTTGTCGTTGAGCACTTGGAGTACGTACGTCACATCCTGGGGCGATTGACATACAATCTGCCGGCGAACATTGACATCGAAAACTTGGAATCGGCTGGCATTCTTGGGTTGGTTGAAGCTGCTAAGCACTTCGACGAGTCTCGCGGAGTCCCGTTCAAAGGATTTGCCTACAGCCGCATTCGTGGGGCGATTCTAGATGAGCTGCGCCGCAACTGTCCGCTGTCACAGCAAATGCTTCGACAAATAGCAGTAGTTCGGACAGCCGCAGAAT
>JAGQPC010000621.1 GCA_020426925.1 Planctomycetales bacterium
GATGCGGTTGCTTCGATGCTCTACCTCGATTATAGCCGCAACGAAGGAGAGTGGATTCCCAACTGTTTCGGCGGTCGAGAGAATCTCGAAGCAATCGACTTTCTCAAAAAGTTCAATGAAGAAGTTCACCTTCAATATCCGGGCGTACTGACGATCGCGGAAGAATCGACCGCTTGGACCGGCGTGTCGCGGCCGACCTATCTAGGCGGATTGGGCTTCACGCTCAAGTGGAATATGGGCTGGATGAATGACACGTTGCGGTACATGCATGACGATCCTGTCCATCGTCGATATCACCACAATGAATTGACGTTCAGCATGATCTATGCGTTTACGGAAAACTTCTGCTTGCCGCTGTCGCACGACGAGATCGTGCATGGCAAGGGCTCGCTCTTAGATCAGATGCCGGGCGATCTTTGGCAGAAGAATGCCAATTTGCGATTGTTGTACGCGTACATGTGGACTCATCCCGGCAAGAAGCTGCTGTTCATGGGCAGTGAGTTCGCTCAATGGAATGAATGGAATTGCGATGCCAGCCTGCAATGGGATTTGTTGCAGTGGGACATGCATCAAGGCATGCAAAATCTCATTCGCGATTTGAACAAACTGGTCAAAGAACAGCCGGCATTGCACGAGCTCGATTTTGACGGCAACGGATTCGAGTGGATCGATTGCCAAAGTGCCGACGAAAGTGTGCTCGCTTTCATTCGCAAAGCCAAGGATCCTGACGACAAGGTCATCGTCTGTGCGAACTTCACGCCGGTGACTCGGATGGAGCATCGCGTTGGCGTACCGCACGGCGGATACTACCGAGAGATCTTCAATTCTGATTCGGAGCACTATTCAGGCAGCAACGTTGGAACGCATCCCGGTGTTCAGGCGGAGGAGAAGGAATGGCATGGGCGACCATACTCCATTCGCATTAAACTTCCGCCATTGGGGATTTCTGTCTTCAAACCAGAATAGTCTATTACGTGTGTCCACATCTGGGACGCGTGCCATCATGCACGCGTCTCAGAAAGTACCGACAAATCTCCGCCCGCGATCGCGGAAAAATCAGGCGATCAGTCGACGCGAACGTCAAGCCGCTTAATCTTTTGCGGCATGTTTTGGTGACGAAGTCGCGCTCACCAGCCTATAATTGATCCAATGGTTGTACGCCCAATCGCCGTAGTGGATCTTGCTAAAGATCCCGCAGCATTCTGGCCATAGCGGCGCGTTGCGGAGCTTTTCCTGTGACTAGAAAAACATCGGCATGTCCCTCAGCGCAGATGCTTGAGCGACGCCTTTGCCTGACTGCATTTGTGATGGACAGCCCGCAAGCCATAGGCGAGTACAATGGCACGATCCAATTTGCAGCGTTTGCAAATCTCGATAATGACAACGATATAGATATCGTCATCGGAGCATCCGTAGGAAGAATCAACACGGGAAACGGTGGTTTTGGTCCGAACATCTTGACTGGAAAAGGAGGTGGTTATCTCCTACACGTCAGCGATATTGACGGGGACGGGACTTCCGATCTTTTGGCAGGTACGCCGAATAGCTTCGATGGATCTGGTGGTTTTTCGTTGCACCAGAACGATGGCTCGGGGGCGTTCGACCGTGAGGTGCTGGGAGACGATGGATTTGACAGCGCCAACATGGCAGACGCAGGCGATCTGGATGGTGATGGTGACATTGATCTGGTCTCCGGCGTTTCCTCCAGTACACCTGGAGGCGAAGTTCAATTCAATCGGTTGAGATGGCACGAAAATCTCGGTGACAACACGTTTCGAATGCACGAAATCGACTACGTCGCGCACGACCTGCGCGAAGGTATCCGGTTGGCTGACATCGACACCGATGGCGATCTTGATTTTGCGACAAACATCGGTTGGTACGAGAACATCGATGGATCACGAGACTTCCAGCTAACGAAGTATGCGTTCGACGATGGCAAGTTGGATTTCCGCCAGATAGAAGTTGCCGATATCGATGGCGATGGTGACATCGATATCGCGGCGGCGATCAGTCGAAACGATCGTCTCTCGCATTACGTGGCATGGTTTGAAAACACAGACGGCGCTGGCAGTTTTGGTGGTCAGCAGACGATTGATGGTCGACTGGAATCTTCAGACTTCAGAATTACCGACTTCGACATGGACGGTGATCTGGATTTTGTTGCGGCCGATGTTGGCGAGGGTAGAGTTTCGTGGTACGAGAACTATTCTGGAAACGGAGATTTCGGAAGGGAACTTATCCTCGTTAGCGGTTTGAACCGAAACCTATTCGTTGATGTCGCCGACGTTGATGGCGACGGAGACAATGATGTGATGACGGCTACTAGTCTCGACCGAATATACCAGCTCTTACTTGTCGAAAACCTCGGCCCCCGTCCAATAGGAGACTCGAACAGCGACGGGCGATTTGATTCATCCGACTTGGTTGTCGTTTTCCAAGCGAATGAATACGAAGACGCTGTCAATGGCAACAGCACTTTCGATGAAGGCGACTGGAATGGAGATGGTGACTTCAATAGCTCTGATTTCGTGTTCGCATTTCAGCAAGGAACTTATGTTGCTGAGGCAACGAACGGAGCAAGGGATCGTCTGTTTGCCGGAGCCGTAGTTTATCAGCAGGAATCCGGGAATAAAGCGTTCGGACGCCCGACCAACGAAAGCCGCGTTGTTGATCTGTAGGACGCCGGTACGGTGCAAAGTGCAAAAATAACTGCGAATTGGATTTACCTCAACGACAACGGCAATCTGCTCAATCTTTTGCGGCATGTTTTGGTGACGAAAACGTGCTCACCAGCCTATAATTAATCTAATTGTCGCATGCCCCAACTGCCGTAGTGGATCTTGCTAAAGATCCCTAAGGCTAAAGAGGAGGGCGAAGGAAGTTTAGCAACTTCCACTACGTGAGCCGGTACCGTTTAACGCGTCGAATCCAAGAAAAAGATCGTTCGCATGAATTGGAAATTGATTTCAATCTTCGTTGCAGCGGCCTTGATGAGTGTGCCGCTGACGCATGGTGATACGCTTCACTTGAAGTCCGGTGCGGAGTTGCATGGTTTGGTAAAAGTCAAACGTGCAGAAAACCAATCGATTACGGAATACATCGTCAAGCTAAGCACAGGCGGGTACGTCAAGATTGCGGCTTCTCGCGTACGACGATGGGAAAAGCTTAGCGGCAAAGAGAAGGCTTATGCAGATTTGTTGGAAGCGATGCCGGACACTGCACGTAGCCATTGGCAGATGGCGAAGTTTTGCAAGAAGCAACGCCTCAACGAACAGCGCGAGTTTCATGTTCAGCGTACCTTAGAGCTTGATCCAAATCACGCCGAAGCTCGGCGATCAGAAGGCTATTCCTGGCGAGACGGTCAGTGGATCCGTCAGGATGAAGTGATGCTTGACAAGGGCTACGTCCAATACAAAGGGCGTTGGATGCTACCTCAGCAGGCCGCCGCCAGCGAAGCTGAAGAAGAACAGGAGCGGCACCTCGGCGAAGCCAGATCCAGAGTTAAGACGCTGCGAAAGTGGCTCGGTTCTAATAAACACGATCGTGCGATCGAAGGCTTTGCCACGCTGAAAGATCCAATCATGATCGGTCCGCTGATCGAGTCGTATGATGATGAAGAGTCGGCTGAATTTCGTGAGCTCTACCTGCGGACGCTCGCTCGCTTCGACGGACCGTCGGTTACGCGAAAACTCGTGAACGTGGCGATGGACAGCACAGAAGATCCAGGCGTGTTGTCGACCGCAATCGAGTTGACTACGAAACTGCCAAACAAAGCTTACGCTTCCTCACTGCTGTTGCCCTATTTGGGAAGCTCCAACAATTGGGCAATCAATCAAGCGGCAGTTCTGCTGGGGAGATTAGGAGATCCGAATTCAGTTCTGCCGTTGATCGATTCGCTAGTGACAACTCATACACGCACGATTCAGCAACAACCGGGAAGCATCAACACACAGTTTGGATCCGATGGCTCGATCGGTTTCAACGCCGGAGAGCAAAAAAAGACAATCGTCGAAAACAAAGAGAACTCACATGTGCTCCGAGCGCTAACGCGATTGACATCTCAGAACTTTGGGTACTCGGAATACGACTGGCGCGAGTGGTATAAGAAACTCATCGCGCCAGCACAAACGAACCTGCGTCGTGACTTCTAAATCACTGTGAAACAGCGGCTTTCGAACGACCGCTGCAACTTTCAGAAATGCGAAACACTACTTTGGCGAGCGGCTTGGACGATAGAATCCGATTGACTCCAACGATGAGTACACTTCTTCCAGAGTCTTTTCGCCGAAGTTTGAGATGCTCAGCAGGTCATCGCGAGTACTGTTCAGCAAATCACGAACGGTGAAGATGCCACGCTCTTCGAGGCAGTTTGTCGTTCGAACAGAAAGTCCAATTTCGGCAGTGCTCAGGTCCAGTTTTTCGTTGAGAGTGCGGTACTGTTCTTCTGATTTGATAAGTGGAATGCGGGTCATTGGGGTCCCTCCCTAACAGATCTTGAATCGTGTCCTCTGATTCGCTTTGTCTCCAAAGCACTGGACCAAAGTATATCACGCAGACGTTTTGTGCAAAGCGTCTGACGGATGTGCGCCGAGCACCATGCTAGCAATGAGCGTTTACTGATGCGTATGCCCGATCTCTGCGCTGTTGGGGCACCCTCATTTGGCTGGACGGTCGTAGTGAAGTCGGTTGGTTTCTATAATCAAAGAATGCAGTGAACGCACGGTACAACGAAGCCGACGCTGTGCAATAAAACCAACGTCGAAAATCCAGCATGAACACGGAAATACTCGAATCGCTCACGGGCGCTCAGCGCGCAGCTGTTACTCATATCGACGGACCAATGCTCGTCGTCGCGGGACCGGGAAGTGGTAAAACGCGAGTCGTGACACATCGCGTCGCAAACCTGATTGAGAAAGGAATCGATCCAAAGTCGATTTTGGCGTTGACCTTTACTAACAAAGCGGCCGACGAAATGCGTCGACGCCTTTCCAAGCTGACGTCGGCTGAAGGATTGTGGATCGGAACGTTTCACCGGTTTTGTGCGCAGCAACTTCGGAAATATGCGGACCACGTTGGTCTCGAATCCAACTACACGATCTACGACGCCGGCGACAGCAAGCGAGCTCTAAAACGAGCCATCGAAAGTACGGACTTAGACAGCTCCTTTATTCCGTTTGAAGGTTTGGTACACGCAATCAGTCAAACAAAAAGCCGCCTAATTACGGCAGATCAGTACCGCCCTGCTCCGGGAAGTGACATCGGGCCAATCTTGCAAAAAGTGTATCCAGCGTACCAGTCGCAGTTACTTCGCGCGAACGCAGTCGATTTTGACGATTTGCTTTTACACGTGGCTGTGATGCTTCGCGAGTCGAGCGAGCTGCGAGCAATGTTGGA
>JAGQPC010000622.1 GCA_020426925.1 Planctomycetales bacterium
CAGCAGAGCAAGAGCGGCGTTCGGTTAAGTTACGACGGGAACGTGCTGACAGAATTCGCCGCTCGACGAGCGTGCACTCGCGCAACCGGAAGCGTCGACAGCGTCTTTTACCGAGCTAACGGTGGCACAGTGCGGGTGTTTTCGGCGTCATACACAGCGCATCACATCGACCCCATGCGTCCGCCGTGTCAGGACGGAGTCATCATTTCCAACGGGAATATGTACTGGGGACCGTGGATGTGTGGCTGTCAGTTATCACTTTACGGAAACATTTGTTTGACAGCAGCCGAAACACAAGTCTCAACAGAAAAGCAGGCGGCACTGTCGACTTTCAGCGATGACAGCCAACTGAAGACGTTGCCCGTTCGCAAAGGTGATTGGGCGACTTACCAAGGAGACAACGCTCGCAGCAGCCAAACAAAAGTCGCTCTTCGCGATCAAGTTGCCCAAAAATGGAAGACAAGAATTGCGTCGTCGGAACTGCCAACGGCGCCGGTTACAGCAGGAGGACTTGTTTTCGTTGCCGATCGATCTGGTGTTGTGCGAGCGATATCGATTGACGGGCAAGAAGTTTGGAAGAAGTACGTCGCTGGAGCTGTCTACTATCCGCCCGCCGTCGCCCACGATCGGGTGTTCGTCGGGTCGGCGGACGGACGTGTGTATGCGTTGGAGGCGGCGACCGGTCGTCAGCTTTGGTCCTATCGCGTCGGCCCCGACGTCGCACGGATTTCCGTCTACGACAAGCTGATATCTCGCTGGCCTGTTTCGTGCGGTGTTGTTGTACATGACAACACCGTGTACGCGGCTGCTGGAATCGCACACTACGATGGCACATACGTAGTCGCACTGGATGCGACTACCGGTGAATTGAAAGCTTCGAATGACAACTCAGGAACCGTTGCCGAGGACGTGAACAACGGCATGAGTCTGCAGGGAGATTTGCGAATCGTCGACAACGAATTGCAGTTCCTTGCAGGCGGAGTGTACGAAACGGCTCGATACGATCTTGAGACGCTCGAATGCCTGAACTCTCCCAAGAACAACCAGGTTCACTCTGATTTCCGGACAGCTTTTTATCCGTACTATCCTGAATACGGCAAGTACGTCTCGATTGATTACACGCGTGAAAACGGTTGCAACCTCGTTCATGACGCCAGCTACGAAGGTAATCAATTCTCTGAACTTGCCCTGCACGAACCACTACCGCCAGGCGTCGAAAAACCTCGGCAAGAAGCCGCTCGATGGGTTCGGCGCAGAGGTGGTCAGGCGCCGGAGGTGCTTTGGCAAGATCAGAAAAAACGTCGCATTACAGGCTACGCGATTTCAAACGATCGGTTGCTGCTGGGCTGCCATCCGGACGGCGTACCAGAAAACGCCTATTTGGTCTTGCTGAACATGGATGATGGTTCCGAAATCTGGCATCACGATTTGCCGTCGCTGCCAGTGAAGGGCGGAATCGCGCTCGATCATGCCGGTCGCATTTTTGTGTCGCTGGAAAACGGACAATTATGTTGTTTCGACCCAGACGGCGCATAGAAACGACAGAAGTGTTCGCGGAGCGAGCAATCAATCGATTTGGCGGTCGTTCTGAACCGGAAAGTTTCCAGCCCGTGCACTCAAGAACCTCGAAACTTGCTCAAGCCACTCATCCGAGACGATGCCGTATGGACGGAACTTCTCGGACTCGCCGCGCTCGTCGCTGTAGAACAGGGCGCGGTGCGGAGACAGATGTGATGCCGCTGCCGAATCCATTAGGTTGCTGGAATCGACTGCGCTCATCTGGAACAGCACTCGCATTCCAAAGTCTCGCATCGCTTGTCGAGGGAACCAGCGATTGACGTTGTTGTAGCTGTCCGCCCAAATGATCGTGTGAATTCCAACGGGCGGCCCGTCCGTCAGTATGGAGACAAGTGTCGACGCGGCGTCGTCTTTGGAATCGTTGCCAAATCCAGAGAAGCCAAAATCGTCACTGTGCTGCAAAGCCCGGAAACGCGCAATGTCATAAATCAACAAGTAGTAGGGCTCGAAGGCGTGCTCCGTAGACTGGTTGCGACGGTTCAACTCGTCCGCAATCGCAGTGATGGCTTGGACTGCTCTGTTGGGGCCAGCCACTTCGATATCTAACGGGAGAAAACTCGCCAAGCGATCGCCGAAGTCTGTATGCTCGGTTTCGCTTCTGGCTCCGTCGAGGATCGCAAATCTAACGCTGTGTCGATTGGAGCCGTCGGAACGAACGCCTCGGGCGGCAGCGAGACTGATTACCGCAGAGCTGAGCATGCCGTTTGCTAGTTCGTCTCGTTGCCCAACGACAAGCAAGTTACTGCCGTGTTGTCGACGGAACACGGCACTGGTTGGATCCTTGATCGCAATTGCCGCTCCAAGCCAAGCATTTGCCGCGACGCGAGTATTGTCCGGCGTTGATTCGAGACATTCTTGAAGTTGTTCGTTGAGCCGAGGATCAGCCGTGGTATTCCCTTCAAAGACGATTGGTGGCGGTGTTTCAATACGGTACTCGTTCGACAACCCCTTCAATTTTTTCAGGTATTTTTCGCGTTCCGAATCGGTCAACCAAACGACTTGGAACAAATTGTTTCCTTCGAACATACCATTCGCATCGTTATAGATTGCTTCACCTGGACGACTGAGCAACCGTGCCGCAGTGTTGTCTTCGCTCAGAATTAAATGCGCGTCGGCCGCGCTGCACTGCAACGCAATTCGAATGGCCATTTGGCCAATTGTGCTGCGAGCCAGCGAATATGCACCGGCAAGGGTCTGCGAACCAAGAATCACGTGCATGCCGAATGCTCGCCCTTGTCGCACAAGTCGATCTAACAGCAACGAGGCGTCGTGTGCAATTTTGTCATCGTTGACAAAGAACTCTTGAAACTCGTCGACGATGAACAGAATCCGTGGCATGCGGACGTTGGGCCGAGCTTCGCGAAATGCTTTCAGCGATTGAACTCCGGCGTCGCGGAACAAATCACCACGTTCGCGTAATTCCTGATCGAGTCGTTGCAGAACGCTCATGCCGAACTCGCGTTCACTTTCGATCGCGATGACGCGAGCGTGCGGCAATTGAAAGTCTGCGTAAGGTTTGAATTCAACACCTTTTTTGAAGTCGATCAAATAGAATTCGAGCTCATCGGGGCTGTAATGCAACGCCGCGTTAGTAATCAGCGCGTGCAGCAAAGTCGACTTTCCGGATCCGGTTTTGCCAGATATCAAAACATGTTGAGACGTGCCGACACCAAGATTCAGATTCTGAGACCGTGTCGCGCCAGCTCGTCCAAGAGCCACGGAAAGTTCAGTGCTGCAACTATGCGTCCAGTATTCTTCCTGAGCCGGGACGACGTTCGCGAACGGCACTTCGACTCGTTTTGAATCTTCCGCTTGTCGGCCGACCGCTTTTAAAATGGCTGTAGTGATTTGCTCATCACGTGCCAGATGAAGCTGAACGTCGAAATCACTCATTTCCTCATCCTGCCAAACAAAACGCTCTCCATTCCAGTTGAGTGTGTTGGCGTTTCGTTCGATATCGCCAGGATCGAAAGATCGAGGAAGTGCCAAACGCGTGTCGCGACTCAGCAACGTGTACACACCACACTTGGGCCCGCTGTTTGCGATACTGACTAGCCGCCGAGCTGTTTCGTCTGAGAAGTTGGCTGGGAAATTCGCAATGACCAGAATATGAAAAGGCTCCGACACTTCGCCAGCGTGTTCGTTGTATTCGTGGATCGACGCAAACTCATTTCGCAGGTACTTTTGAATGACGTTTTCCATGTGCTCTGTCAAATCACCGAGGCGCTGATTGATGTGACTGGTTTCTGTCCAGATGCGATTTGTGACCAACCGTTCATCGAAATCGGCCAAGTGCATGAACGCCGAAAAATTCTGCCCGAGGCCAATCGGGTCGATGATCGTGAACCGAACTTTTCCTGGCGGCAGCGATGTCAGCAATCGCAACATCGCATTTTGAATGACATGGATTCCTTCGTTGCGGCCATCGCCGTCAGCGTTCAGCACTAACGATGGCTGTTCCGGAAACGTCAGCATTGCTGGAATGGAAAAAGATTCTGGGCACGGGACAAGTTCCGGTGATGTGGGAATTTCATCGGAAAGTGCCCGTGCAGCGATCGTCATATCGCCAATTTGAATCGATCTAAGAGACAGGCCGGATGCACTCCATTGATCCCAATCGATTGAGTGATAGGGTGTGAAATGTTCTGCGCAAAAGTCGCTCAGCTGCACGGACATCGACTGAAAATCACCCAGCGTAGTCGACCAACGCGTGCACAAATCTTTCTGTGCGGCATCGAATGCCTGTTTTCGCTTGTTCTGTTTCGTCTCAAACTCACCTTGGAGTTCTTTGCCTTTGCGTTCAGCATTTGCATTTGTCGTTTCGATCAGTGGCCCGTAATGTCCCCGTATCGTTGCCGTTTCGCTGTTCCACGTTTCTTCCAGCTCCTGTTGTCGAGTCGCAAACAACCTTTCAAGTTTTGCGCAACGCTGCTGGTATCGCTGCTCTGCGTCAACTAACTGTTGATCTCGTTCTCGAGTTGTTTCTGTGATTTGTGTCTGCCGCCGCAGTTTTAACTCTTCGACAGTCTGAGCGGTTTCGGCCTTAGAGGCGGTGCTAGCGCACAGCAAAGACGCTCGTCCAACGCCTAGTTGCTGATTTAAATCAGGTACGAGTTTTAACGTCGCGTTGTGTGCAATTCGCCCCACAATAAACGACGTGACTAGAGAAGAAATCAGCGCAATCGCTCCTCCGCATGCCGCAGCAACCGGAAACGACAAGTGAGCCAGTTTCCAGGCCACGGCAGTGGCTGCCAACGCAAGAAAAAGGAACTGCAGAACCGACCAACCTTCGTCGATGTATCGGCTGGCCAAGCGAGATTTGACGAGAGCTGCGGAAGTTTGGGTAAATCGAGTGACGTTGTGGCATTCGGTCAAATGCTCAATGGCAGTCGCTGATTGAGGGTCTCGCTGAATATCATCACTATCGACGCGGCATCGCCGCTTAAAAAAGATCGCCTTGGCAGAATCCATTGCATCATTGAGCTTTTGCCCGTCTTCCTGGCACCGCAGCAAGAACTTCTTGTGGTTTTCGTGGGCAATCGTCTTGTCCTGCTCGAACGACGATTCGATACTCGCGATCATCGTGTCAAAGTCATCGTTTGCCTGTCGTAATTCGGTAGCTCGGTGACGGGCGACGTC
>JAGQPC010000623.1 GCA_020426925.1 Planctomycetales bacterium
AGACAACTGCAAGCCTTCCGTAAATTACTTGTTCCGATCGGCGGCTCAAATATACGGAAAGAATGTGCTCGCGGTCGTGCTGACCGGAATGGGCAATGACGGGACAGACGGCTGTCGGCTACTGCGAGAACAAGGTGCAAGAGTTATCGCCCAAAACGAGGATTCGTGCGTCGTTTACGGCATGCCGCGATGTGTCATCGAGGGCGGTTATGCCGATGTAGTTTGCCCGTTGAAGGATATTGCGGATGCATTGAATCAAGAGGTCATGGGGCTGTCGCGATGCAGATAACACCGAACGAAATCGACGCTGTGTGCGACCTGATCCATGATCTGTGTGGAATCTATTTGGATGAAAGCAAAGCGTATCTAATTGAAAATCGCTTGGCCGACATCGTCAAAAAGTGTCAGTGCTCGAACTACCTAGACTTGGTAAGGCTAGTCCGCGAACAGTGTAGCGTGACGCTGAAACAGGACATCGTGAACGCGATCACGACACAGGAAACTCTTTTCTTTCGCGACGGGTCACCGTTCGAGGCGTTGAAGAACAAAGCGTTGCCCGAAATGATCGACTCCAAAGCGTCTGCAATCAACCCAAAGCGCCTGCGCATGTGGTCTGCCGCATGCAGCAGTGGACAAGAGCCATACAGTATCGCAATGACCATTTGCGAACTTATTCCCAGCGCGTGGACGTGGGACATACAAATCTTGGCCACCGATATCTCCGATTCGGCAATCGCAAAAGCGAGTCGCGGCAGATACGCACAGTACGAAGTCGAACGCGGACTGCCCAATGACTTTCGTGATCGTTACTTTACGAAACACAACGAAGAGTGGATCATCAAAGATGAAATCCGATCGATGGTCGCGTTTCGCAGACTGAATCTGCATGAGCCATTTGAGACGCTCGGTCCGTTCGACATTATTTTTTGCCGAAATGTTGCGATCTATTTTACACCGGAACAGCGCCGGTCGTTGTTCGAGCGTCTTAGTGACCGACTTGTAACCAATGGATACCTATTTGTTGGTTCGTCGGAGTCTCTGTCAGATTACGGTGAGCGGTTCCAGCCGCTGTCGCACTGTCGGTCCGTGTTCTACCAGCCGAATGTTGACCACACTCAAGGTGCACGTAGCGGAAGCTGATTGGCGAAATCATTCTTCCAGTTGAAACAGACGCTTGAGCGCATCAAGCAATCCGTGCGGCGCGCCTTTTTCTGCTTCATCTCGGAGCGATTCCAGTGGCGGATGAAGGATCTTATTGACGAGCCGGTTGAATGAGGTTTCGATTTCCTTTCTGTCCACATCGTCAACGTCACCAAGCTTGTTAAACAGGCGACTGAGTTCCAGCTGCTTCACGCGATCTGCGTTCTGGCGGAGTTCGCGAATAGCGGGTGCCGTGATGCGGCGGTTCCAATCGGACAGAAGTCGATTGGTTTCTTCGTCAACGATTTTCCGAGCTTTCGGCCATTCTTTTTCGCGTTTCTTTTGATTGGCTTCACACGTTTTTTGCAGATCATCTACAGAGTACAGATAGACTCCAATTTCGTCACCAATTGCCGGATCGAAATCGCGAGGCACGGCAAGATCCAAAATAAATAGCGTGCGCTGATGTCGGTTTGCGGCGATCAAATGAAAGTCGGATACTGAAATGATCGGCTCGGTGGCTCCGGTCGTCGTGATCACCAAGTCGGCTCGCGTAAGCAGATCGTGAAGCGATTCCCATTCGGCCGCTTTGCCATTGAACTGTTCAGCCAACGAGGCCGCACGAGCAAAACTTCTGTTGACGACGGTAATATTTGTCGCGCCTTCATCGATCAGATACCGAAGTGTCTCTTCACCCATTTCTCCGGCGCCGATCACCAGCACGTGCTTGTCGTCGAAGCGTTCAAAAAACTGCCGCGCGACGTCCAATACGGCGACGCTTGGAATGCTGACACGTTTTTCGTTGAGGGCCGTCTCGGTCGCCACGCGCTTGGCGACGCGCAGCGCCGATTGAAAGGCCGAATGCGTCAACGGCCCGGCGCTGTCCATGCTGCGCGCGAGGTCATAGGCCTGCTTGACCTGCCCCAAAATCTGCGGCTCTCCCACGACCATGCTGTCGAGGCTCGAAGCCACGGTGAACAAATGCCGCATTGCGTCGTCGCCTGTCCGCTCGTACAACTCGTCGAAGATTTCGGCCTCGGCGACGGCGTGCAACTGCGCGAGAAACTGC
>JAGQPC010000624.1 GCA_020426925.1 Planctomycetales bacterium
ACGCCACGATGGAATGGGTCGACGGAAATCTCGGCAGCCGCCTCACGATGAAGTACCCGGCCGTCTACATGATGGAACCGGGAGCCCGCGGCGAGATCCTGTCCATCGCGTTTTCGTCTGCAGGGCAGCATCAAGACGCCGGCGCTAAACTCGTGCACTGTGCTCCGAACACGACGGGCCAAATTATCTCGAAATCGATTTCGAAGAATGGTGGTCGCAGCAGTTACCGTGGTTTGGTCAAAGTCGAAAAAGGTGCTCACAACTCGAAGAATAACGTCGTTTGCGACGCATTGATTCTCGACCCCGAAAGTCGCAGCGACACGTATCCATATATCGAAATCGCAGAGCAAGACGTTTCAGTCGGGCACGAAGCGAGCGTTTCACGAATTGGCGAAGAACAGCTTTTCTATCTGATGAGCCGCGGCCTTTCGGAATCGGAAGCCAGCACTATGATCGTCAATGGATTTATCGAGCCGCTGGTGAAAGAGCTGCCGATGGAGTACGCGGTCGAGATGAATCGCTTGATCCAACTGCAAATGGAAGGCTCAGTCGGCTAACGTTTTGTGTTTCGCGATGCCGCACGCGTTTTCATTCGCTGCGGCAGAATCGGCCCATCCGCCCATCGTCAAAACACGCATCACGGATAGATTTAATGTCTGTCCTCTGTCGTACATTTACACGATTTGAAAAACGTTCGAGAAAGCAATGGCAAACTCCGTATTGTCTGAAACGGGATTTACGCAAGAGGCGTTCGATGCGTTCATCGAGACACGAGACGAACCCGGTTGGTTGATCGATCAACGGCGAGCCGCGTGGCAAGTCTTTTGTGAAAAGCCGATGCCGTCGAAGAAAGAAGAAGAGTGGATGCGAACAGACATTCGCCTCTTCAAACTCGATCGATACGGAATCCCATCGGCCACTGAAAACACGCAATCGGGCGAGGCTGTTCTAAAGGCTGGTGTCACGCTCGGAGGTGAAGCCACGACGGTCAACGGCAATTCAGTGTCTTCTCACGTCGATCAAAAATGGACCGACAAAGGAGTTGTTTTCGGATCGCTTAGCCAAGTCGCGAAGGATCATTCGGAGCTGGTGCAGAAATACTTGTTCAAAAAATGTGTTGATCCGCACTACGACAAGTTTGCCGCACTGCACGCCGCTTGTTGGACTTCCGGTTCGATTTTATTCGTGCCTCGCGGCGTCTCGGTGGACGAGCCGTTCTATTCGCAATCCACGCTCGATGATGGAACCGATCTTGGGCACACGCTGGTCGTTTTAGAGGATGGTGCCGAAGCGACATTCATGAACGAAAACTGCAGTGTTTCAGTTGAGGCAACTGGGTTTCATTGCGGCGCGACCGAGCTGATTGTTGGCCCTCGTGCGCACCTGCGATTCGTCAACCTGCAAGACTGGGGCCACAATGTTTGGCACTTTGCTCATCAACACGCGTTCGTCGATCAGGACGCTCAATTGCAATGGACGGTCGGAGCGTTGGGCAGCCGTCTGTCAAAAGTCAATCAACAAGTGAGCCTCGTTGGTCGAGGTGCCAGCTGCCAAGTCAACGGCGTTATGTTCACCGAGAACAAGCAACACTTGTCGTATCACACGCAGCAGAATCATGTGGCCCCCGATTGCCGTAGCGATTTTCTTTACAAAGCCGCGCTGCAAGATAAGTCACGCACCGTTTGGCGGGGCATGATCAAGGTTGAGAAAGAAGCACAGAAGACCGACGGCTATCAGCGAAACGATAATTTGCTGCTTTCGCATAATGCTCGAGCCGACGCGATTCCCGGGCTGGAAATCGAAGCCGACGACGTACGTTGCACGCACGGCGCAACCACTGGACAGGTTGACGAAGAATTGATCTTCTACGCTCAGACCCGTGGGTTTACTCGGAAGGAAGCGACACGGTTGATCGTCACAGGCTTCTTCCAGCAAGTGTTTGACCGGATTACGATCGAAAGCGTTCGCGACGCTTTGGGGCTAGCGATTGCTCGCCGAGTACGCGACTACGAATAGCAACCGCACGATCACTTTCGCCGACTGATTTTCAATTCGTCCAGGATGCCACACGTTTATGAGTGAGTTCATCAAAGTTGCCAAGACAACTGACATTCCCGATCCGGGCAAGCAGCTTTTTGAAGTCGAGGATCACCTAGTCGTGCTGTTCCACGTCGGCGGAACTTTTACCTGTTTGGAAGACGTTTGCACGCACGATGGCGGTACGTTGGGCGATGGTTTGCTGGACGGCAACACGATCGCGTGCCCCCGCCACGGCGCTAAGTTTGACATCGCAAGCGGCAAAGCGTTGACGATGCCTGCAACCGAGGACACAATCGTTCACAAGGTCAAAGTCGAAGGCGATGCCGTGTTTGTTCAAATCAACGACGACTGAGTATCCTTGCTTTCGCGGAGTAAAGCCATGGCGATCACCGAAGACCACATCCGAGAAGAACTGAAAAAAGTCATCGACCCTGAACTTTTCGTCAATATTGTCGATCTTGGTTTGATTTACCTAATCGACCTCAAAGAAGCAGACGAAGGGAAGTTCGACGTGTCGATCGACATGACGATGACCAGTCCTGCGTGCCCAGCCGGTCCGCAGTTGATCGCCAACAGCAAGAACATCGTTGGCCAATTGGAAGAGGTGAATGAAGTCGAAGTCAAAATCGTGATGGATCCGCCGTGGACTCCTGACAAAATGACTGAAGACGCCAAGGACCAGTTGGGAATATTCTGATCGCGCCAGGTTCTGCCTCGTTGTAGAATGGACACTCCAGCACGTTCAGTTATCGACGGGCTGAAAGCACGCCCTGCGAGCGAGGGCTCGCTGCTCGTCTGACGCAGGGGCGATTTTGTGAAGCGGGCAGACCTCTTACGGCGAAATCGGCTCTATCTCGTCTTCAGTTTCAGCTGGTTCTTGCAGCAATCCGCCAGATCCAGCTGGAGTCAGGATAACTTTGTCATCAACAATTTCGACCTTGTCAAATCGTTTGAGGATTTTCGCAAACTCGGGATCTCTGTTTGCGTCCTCAACCAGATTCTGCTGGCGAACACCTTCGATGAAATTCGCTGGGACCGGTTCGCCGTTGACTTCCGCGTCGGCTACTCGGACAACCAGATACCCGTCATCCAGCGACACATCTGCGGTCGCCGAGCCATTGAAATAGCGGCCCTTACCACCAGGAATCATATTGCCACCGGGAAGCATGTCGATCGGAACGCTTACTTCGGCGCTAATCTGATTGTTCTCGATGCTAACGTGGATCTTTCCCTTTAGGTCTGGATCATCTAGTCCCGCCAGCAACGCGTTCAGATCGTCTGCGGTCAGGATCATTGGCTCTGCCACTTCACCACTATCGGCAGCGTGGTTGATTTTTTCTAGCTGGTCCTCCAGTACTTGCATCTCTTCGTCAGAATACTCGACCACTGGCAAGTCGCGTGGTGTGTCCGATGTAATTTTTTCAATCTGACCGGCTGCAAACCGCCAGCCCAGGAAGCCAATTGCAACCAGTGCGACGATACCGAGCAAGAGCACACCGAAGCAGCCGCCGAGAAAGCATCCCAGCGTAGACCTTTTCTTGGGCGGTTCGGCCGCAAATGTCGCGTCGCTCATCCTGAATTCCTTTTTCAAGTGTTTGTAAAAGCCGCCCAGCGATACGGCCGGACCAACAGGTTAATCCTAGCACTGGATTGAGATCAACCACGGAATAACCGCTGCACGTTGTAGCATTCGGCCGATTGTCAGGTTTATTGCCGGGTGTTCCCGATAAACAGGTCGTCACAGCCGAGAACAACACTGCGTGATTTTCTATCCAGCAAGCGGCATAATCGTGCTCAGCAAAATCGTGAAACCTAATCCAGCGACACCGAGCACGAGCAGCAGAATCGTCCAGCTCTTCAAGCCTTCCGCTTCGGTCAGCCCACCCATTTTCGTGAACACCCAAAAACCACTGTCGTTCATCCAGCTGCCGATCAGCGAACCACTTCCAACCGCCGTGCCAAGATAAACAGGATGGTAGCCGAGCGACTGGCCGCTCGCGATCGATGCGACGATGCCGGAACCGACGATCATCGCGACGGTGCTACTCCCTTGCGCAACTTTGAGGACTGCTGCGACCGCGAACGCCAGCAGCAACAGTTTCACTCCGCCGACTCCACCACTTCCGGAAAATAGTTTTTCGACTTCGTCACCGACTTTTGCTTGCGACAACATCGCGCCAAACGCGCCTCCGGCAGCAGTAATCAAAATGATCATGCCGGCACTCATCAGCGCTTCTTCGACGTCGGCAGCCATCTTCGACAAAGTCATCTTGCGAGCGTTCTTAAGCATCCACATCGCGACACCTGCAGCCAGAATCAACGCGAAATTCGCGTTGCTCGGAAGCGTCAAGCTGTTGGCTATGCTTCGCTTTGGGCTGTTCCATTCGTGTGTTTTCACATGCTTTGCATAGACGGTTTCCAGCAGCAGGCGGTTCATCCGCCGAGCGTCGCAGTTTTTCATGCGAACCAAGTTTCCACCAAGCAACTTCTTGGCAGTGTCCGGAAGCGCAACGCCCAGAAATGCAGATTCGCTGTACAGCCCTTTGTCCAACAAAACGTTGTTGAGTCCAGAGATCACAGTCTCGGCTTTGTCCGGCGTGATCGTTTCGGTGCCAAACATCAGGTCGCGTTCTTCAGCAGTCCAGCGCTCACTTTCAGAAATGCGTTTTGCCAGAGAGTCGTTGGCTGCGTCTGCACGCAGATCATTGGCGAACGCATTGATGTCTGGTACGTCTGCCAGGGCCAACTGAGCTCGATCTTCTGCGTCGGCAAGTGTGTTTGCGATTGTGCCCATACTGATCAGGACGACCGGAAGCAGTACGGGCATCAACGACACCCATAGCGACGGCAATTGGTCTTCCGGAATTGGATCGGGTTCTTTGCCAGATCCCAATGGCCTCATCGGAATAGGCATGATCTTGTCGATCAAGTTCGAACAAATCAGACCTACGATTGCCGACGGAAACGCAACCGCCGCACCGATCAACATCATCATGCCGACGTCGACGCCAAGGTTTGCCCCGACCAAAAGTGGCCCAGGAGTCGGCGGCACCAACGTATGCGTGATCGCACCGCCCGTCGCGATCGCAAGCAAGTAATAGAGATACCTGGCATTGGTTCGCCGAAACAGGCTGCGAGCAAGCGGCACCAACAGGTAGAACACGGTGTCGAAGAAAACTGGAATCGCGAGCAAGAATCCGCTACCCATCAGAGCACTACCGCTCTTCTTTTCGCCAAACACGTCCAAGCTGGCTCGAACAATCCGATCGGCCGCACCGCTATCGAGCATGCATTTGCCGATGATCGCAGCCATCGCGATGACGACGCCGATTCCTCCCGCGGAACTTCCAAACGCGGCCGTGACATTTCCAATACTGCCGCCGATATCGCCGCTGAGCATACTCACAATCAACGCAGCGATAATCAGTGCTAAGAATGCGTTCAATCGCGCTCCGATGATCAATGCGAGCACAGCGACGATGCCGATCACCAGGATCGCCAGCGGGTGAACTCCTCCGCCGGACGACTCAGCTGCATCCGCCGCCATCGCAAACGCCGGGCTCGCTAACACCGCGAACAAAGTCAAGCTAAAGGACAAGAGCTTGGTCATGCCGCACCGAAAACGTGATGCCAGTTGATTCATGAGTATCCAATCTGATTATTACCAGCATTCGACCGTGACAGTGGACGCAGACACCTAAATCGCAATCTGCGTCCGAACTTCAAGGTCGCCAGTATACTCGCCGTCACAGCGAATGTTGAGTCCATGAGCTCTATTCACCAAAACTCGTTGTGATGAATCTCGTCCTGTTGCAGGGTTGATGCGAACGGGTAAAGACAAGCCTTTGAGCCCATGCTAAAACAAACGATGTAGCTCAGCACCGTTCGATTGTCAGGCTGGTGGATCATTCGACGGAGCGAGAAAACTACATCGCAACGCCTTCCAATCACGAGACTACCATGGAATTACGCAAACTCGGTCAAACAGGGCTTGAGCTTTCGGCTTTGAGCTTTGGGGCGTCGTCGCTGGGCCAAGAATTTCGCAAAGTCGACATGGCCGAAGCGTTGCGTTCCGTCCACGTGGCATTGGAGGTCGGGATGAACTTCATCGACACGTCGCCCTACTACGGTCGTGGCATGTCGGAAGTGTTGCTGGGCATCGCCTTGCGCGACGTCCCGCGAGACCGATACCTACTCGGGACTAAGCTCGGCCGATACGACGCGGCGCACTTTGATTTCTCGGCCAAGCGTGTTGTCGAGAGTGTTGACGTCAGCTTGCACCGAATGGGTGTTGAACATCTGGACATTGTGCTTTGTCACGACATCGAATTTGTAGACATGCAACAGGTCGTCGACGAGACTATTCCTGCTCTCCGCAAGATCCAACAACAGGGAAAAGTGCGATTCATTGGCGTGTCGGGCTATCCAATGAAGATGTTTCGGTTTGTGTTGGATCAAGCCGATTTGGATGTCGTGCTGTCGTACAACCATTACACGCTGCAGAACACAATGTATGCTGACCTCGTGCCTTATCTGAAGGAAAGGAATGTTGGAATCATGAACGCCGCGCCGTTTTCTGCTCGACTGCTAACGAACGCGCCGCTGCCGGCGTGGCACAAAGCAACGCCGCTTGTTCGGGAAACAGCTGCGAAGGCTGCCGAACATTGTGAATCTCAGGGCGTCGATATTGCGCAGCTCGCGTTACAGTTCTCGGTTGCAAATCAAGACATGACTACCTGTATCACCGGGTCAGCGAATCCAGATCGCATTGCACAGTGGGCAAAATGGCTGGAGCAACCATATGACGAGCAATTAGTTGCGGACGTGCAGAAGATTCTGGAACCAATCCACAACTGGACCTATGTCGAAGGACGTCCCGAGAACAACGACGAAGGCTCCCAGCAGGTTTAGCAGGCATGGCTCCTCCCGTCATCGGCATTGATCTCGGCACCACTTATTCAGCGGTCGCACGACTGGACGAAAACGGTCGACCGGAAACGCTGAATAATGCCGAAGGTGATAAGCTCACTCCCAGCGTCCTGCTCTTCGACGACAACAATGTGATTGTTGGCAAGGAAGCGCTGAAGGCGATCGCGACCGATGCTTCTCATGTCGCGATGTGCATGAAGCGAGAATTGGGGCAGCGATTCTTTCGGCAGGAACTCGAAGGACGCCACTACCCGCCCGAAGCTCTGCAAGCGTGGGTTCTGAACAAACTTCGTTTGGACACGTCAAAGATTGTCGGTCCGTTCGAAAAAGCTGTGATCACTGTGCCCGCCTACTTCGACGAAGTGCGTCGCAAGGCAACGCAAGACGCAGGCTACATCGCAGGTCTCGACGTGCTGGACATTATCAACGAGCCAACTGCGGCGGCGATCGCTTACGGCCACCAGCAAGGAATTCTGGACGACATGCTTTCTCGCAATCGTCCGATGCGTTTGCTCGTATATGATCTGGGCGGTGGCACGTTCGATATCACGATCATGGAAATCGCGAGCGGTGCGTTTGTCGCTTTGGCAACCGATGGCGACGTTCGGCTCGGCGGACAGGATTGGGATCAGCGGTTGGTCGATTTTGTGGCCGACGATTTTCTAAAACAATTCGGAGTCGACCCTCGAGAGGATCCGAATACGGCCGGCCGATTGTGGCGAGATTGCGAAGACGCCAAACGAACACTGTCGGCAAGAAGTAAAACGACAATTCCGTGCGACTACCAAGGTCACGCCAGCCGCACTGAGGTGACGCGCGAACAGTTTGAAAAGCTCACTGCAGACTTGCTGAATCGCACGTCGTTTACGACTCGCCAAACGCTGCAAGCGGCGGGACTTACCTGGGACGACATCGATCGAATCTTACTGGTCGGCGGATCGACTCGCATGCCGGCTGTCGTTGACTTGCTGCAGCAGATGTCGGGCAAAGAACCCGATACGTCCATCGCTGCGGACGAAGTCGTTGCTCACGGAGCAGCTTTGCGAGCCGGAATTCTGATGCAGAACGACACGGGCGAGCGGCCACGCTTCAACATTAAAAACGTGAATTCGCACAGCTTGGGTGTCGTGGCGGTGGATCCTGCCACGAAGCGACCGCGAAATGCGATCTTGATTCCGCGCAATACTCCCCTGCCCGTGTCCGCGAAGCGAACTTTCAAAACTCAAAAAGATGGTCAAAACTCGGTGCTCGTGCAGATCGTCGAAGGCGAAAGTGCGACGCCTGATCATTGCGTTCAGGTAGGACGCTGTTCGGTGCGAGACCTACCGCCAGAATTGCCAGCGGAAACTCCGATCGAGGTCCGGTTTCACTATGAGGAAAACGGACGACTGCAAATCAAGGTTGCCGTCGCCGACGCCAAGAAAGAAATTCGGCACGAAATCAATCGAGAAAACAGCCTGACTCGTGAACAGCTAAACACTTGGCGGCGATTTATCTCAGGAGCGTCGACTTAATCCGATGAGTAACACTGCACGAAATCCTCGCGACGTTCGCATGAGGGGCTTCGCAAGTCGCACCACAGTTGAGGATGCGTGGTCGTGGCTCGACGACGCCATCCAAGCCAAACGTTCGTCGCTCGGTACAGAATCGATTCCAATCGGAAACGCAGCGGGAAGAATCCTGGCGAGCAACGTTCACAGTCAAGTCGATGTTCCGATGTTTGACCGAGCGATGATGGACGGATATGCATTGCTCGCTGCCGACACATCTGGAGCGTCCAACTACAATCGACTCCGCGTGTCCGTAATCGGCGAATCGTTTCCAAACGTTCCTTTTGACGACACTGTTGCGACTGGCACTGCCGTTCGGATCATGACAGGTTCACCGATGCCGAAAGGCGCGGATGCGGTGCTGCCAGCCGAACGCACCGAATCGTCAGACGACTCGCAATCGGTCGAACTACTTGGAGAAGTTCCCAGCCAAAAAAACATTGGATTCCGAGGCGAAGACATCAAAGCTGGATCAACAGTTTTGCATGCAGGACGTCGACTTCGACCTCAGGACATTGGATTGTTATCATCGATCGGTTGTGCCGACGTGACGGTTGTTGCGTCGATCAAAGTGCGAGTCGTCGTTACGGGTAACGAACTCTTGCCACGAGGCTCCGTTCCGACAGGTTATCAAATCGTTGACGCAAATGGTCCGATGTTGTCAGCTCTTGTGAGCCGTGATGGTGGAGTCGTTGTCGACGACTCCATTGTTCCTGACAATCCGACGTCGATCGCGGAAGCAATGCAAGACGACGTGGATGTCGTTCTTGTGTCGGGCGGATCGAGCGTTGGCCAGGAAGATCATGCTCCGCGTCTGCTGGCCGAGCACGGTGAACTAGCGATTCACGGCATCGCGATGCGGCCGAGCAGTCCGTCGGGAATGGGGCGGTTAGATGGGCGACTCGTTTTCCTGTTGCCCGGTAATCCCGTGTCGTGTCTGTGCTCGTACGACTTTTTTGCTGGCCGTGCGATTCGGAAACTCAGCGGCTGCCAAACCGATGATCGGCACTGGAACTACAGAAGTGTGCGACTTCCGCTTGCTCGAAAAATCGTGTCGCAAGTGGGCCGAGTCGACTATGCGCGAGTCGCAATCGACAACGAAAAAATAGTACCTATCGCGATCAGCGGAGCATCAATGCTAAGTTCGACAACACGAGCGGACGGTTTCGTGATTGTCCCCGCCGACTGCGAAGGCTACGCCCCGGAAACGGAAATCGAAATGTTCCTCTACGAGGGCTAAAGTGCCGTAAGCATCTTTCTTGGAAAGCGTCTGGATACCAACCCGGAGTTGAGAATGAAACAGTCTTACAGCGAAGTCGTACCCAGACAGGCTGGCCCTGAGTCGTACGCTGGAGATGATAGATCCCGAGTGTAGCAACGGCAGGCGTTATAACTAGTGGCAAGCAAGATGCTTCCGACACGTTAGTTCGCTTCTTCGGTCGGCTGTTCGGCGAGCTTGCGTACGATGATGGAAACGATGGGCCGTTTGACGTCAGCGAACTTCCAAGTTTGTCCTGTCGCAGTTAGGCGTTCGGATTGCTCGGGAGTCAGCCTAGTCAGATCGTGAATTTCTCTATGTATAGTCGCAGCCGCAGTGGACGCTTTCAACCATGCGCCAGAGCTTGGCATTGTGGCCCATACAACGATCTCAACACGATGGTTCTCTCGGCGAAGAAGCGGAACAACCTTTGCGATCGCCTTCCGATATTCGTCATTCAATAGAGGTGGCTGTGGATTGTAGCGACTCATAATATCAAAGACGACTTCGCCTTCGACTTCAGGAAGCCGCTCGACCTTTGCCAAGTTTTCGAGTTCGTTCAGGTATCTCGTATAGACATCTTTGTCACGGTTGATCACGCGAACCGCGTTGTCATCGTCATCCGTTCCGGTAGCTTTGGATTCGGATTCCGGACCGTCCACGTTTTCGTCAATATACAGCGGGCTTGATGCATCACGAACGATCGCGTTGGCGGACGTATCGAACGTAAAACGCCCTGGGAGTCCACCTCCTGACAGCGCCTGGATGAATGATCCAGTTCCTGTATGCAAATCTGCGCCTGTTTGGTTTTCGGCCAGTGAACATAGCACGATAAAGAACGCCAGCAGGGTCGTCATCGTGTCACCAAACGACACAAGATAAGCTTTGCTTGGAGGCGCGTCTGGCGGTTTAATCTTGCGAGCCATCTTGCGTTTGCTCCAGGGGATTGTTCAAAAGAAATGTCACAGACGGCTCGTTCCTTGACCATGCGGTCGACCGCCCCACAGCTATCTTTTCGATCTCTACTCCGTGATCTTCGTACAGAGACCAAGCGAGTATGTGCGCTTTTTCCATGTCCTTTTGGTTGGATGCAACCAACTTTACATCGAATGGACGCCTGCGAATATTGCGAGCCAGCATCTTCAACTGCTGATTGCCCATCGCCGTTACTTCACCTTTTTGATTGACCAGCTCAGCCAACGCAATTGTCGCCGAATGCTGACTTGACAGCTGACGACGCTCGTCGTCTTCCAGCCCTTGAAGCCCTTTCGCCAACGACCGAAGCGACGGGTCTCGATTGCTTGGCGGGATCTCGGAACCTCTGGTGGTGAGACGACCGGCCCTGGATCGAACTCGCATGATGATGGAGTCTAATTCCGTTGGAGTCTGCGAGGGGCCCGCTATACCAGACGCGCCGCCACCGCTGAACATCGACACCTGCATGCGTTCAAATGATTCCGGTTCGTTCGTAGCAAATGTCAGCAGCAGGATGAAGAACGTCATCAGCAGCGTGATGAC
>JAGQPC010000625.1 GCA_020426925.1 Planctomycetales bacterium
ATCGTGGTAGTTGTGAAGTGCCAGACCAATCTGCTTGAGGTGATTGACACACTGAGTGCGACGCGCCGCCTCCCGTGCCTTTTGCACTGCTGGCAACAGCAGGGCAATCAGGAGGGCAATGATCGCGATCACCACCAGTAGTTCGATCAGCGTAAATCCTGATTTCATCGCTGGACCTGATTACGGTTTGATTTTGTGGCCAATTCCAGCTGCAAGACATGCTCACCTTGGTTGCTGGTACGCTTGATTGTCAGTTGGACGATATCGACCTCGCGGTCGCCTAATCGTTCTGAACGAATTCGTTGCGTGGCCCAGCTGTATTCCTTGTCCTCACCACAACACCCCTCGGCTGGGAACGGGATTTCGTCCTCATCCGAAAACCATTTGCTGAGCAGCACATCTGCCGACTCAGCTGCATTAATTCGAAACCGGCTCGATTCAATCTGGCGTACATGACGCGAATAGGCTGTCATCGTCGCCACGAGCAGCGTAGCCAGCAGGCCGATGGAAGCGATCACTTCAATCAGCGTTAGCCCCGATCGATTTCGCAAACGTTGCTTGATTCGGCACTTCTTGCTGCGATTCATATTCGATTACTTGTCCCGAGCCACCCACAAATAGCAAGCAGCGTCCTTTCGAATCAGACTTCACATCGCCCAGTAAAACACAGTACGATGGTGCCTCGCCCGATGCATTGACTTTCAGATCAACGCTTCCAGTTTCACGCCAGACGTCGTCGACACGAATTCCCGCAAGCCTTACGCCGTCCGGAAGCTTGAGACGCATAATCGGGTCACCATCTCCGTGCTTTTCGTGAAACGCAAATGCGCCGTCCACGATATCGACATGCAAAACATGTTCTTGTTTCCTCCGTCGACACAACTCGCGAGCTCGCCGGTCGAAGTTGACGAGCGACGACTTGGCGTATTCGAGCTTAGCGTTGAATAGTGGACCGCCAAGCTTCAGCATCACGCCTGCGAAAATGAGCGACATTAGAACCAGGACGACCATGAGCTCGATCATCGTGTAACCGAGCCGTTGACTGGCAGAAACGCTATTCGTGGATTTCATCGCTGGTGATGTCCGTGTCCGCACCTTCACCGCCTTCACGAGCGTCCGCACCGTACGAAATAATCTCGTACGCATGGTTTCGCCCTGGCTGGTTGTACTCGTAAGGATTTCCCCAAGGGTCGGTAGGCACTTTGCTCAACAATCCTTCCGCGAACTTTTCATTTGGCTCGGCGAGGATTTCTAAGCCTTCATCGTTTGTGGGAAACCGATCATATTGTGTATAAAACGTCTCTAGTGCCTGCGATACTTTTGAAATCTCCATGCGAGCTACGCTTTGCTTGCCAGAGACCAAATAGCTGCGGACTCCCACGGTTACGGCTCCAGCCAACATGCCGATGATGACGATTACCACCATCAATTCAACGAGCGTAAATCCAGCACGGGTTGTAGTAGCTCGGCGGGGACGTGTTGTTTTTAGTTCACAGGACATTTCCGGCCTCCAGAATAGGAAGAATAGTTGCGAAAAGGATGAAGCCGACGAACACGGCTAAGATGAGTATCAAGCATGGTTCCAGGATCGATGCAAATCGAGTCGACAGCGTCGACACTTGTCGATCGTAGTTCTCAGCAAGTCGATCGAGCATCTCTTCGAGTTGTCCCGACTCTTGGCCGATCGCAAAGATCTGCACGACCATAGCCGGAAACAATCCGGTGTTTTCCAGAGCTGGTCCAATCTCGCGACCGGCTCGCACTTCGTCGCTGCTATCCAGCACAGCTTGGCGAAAAACGACGTTCTTGCAGCATTTGGCACCGATCTCAACGGCAGTCAGATAAACGATTCCGCTACGAAGTAGCGTGGAAATTACCATCGCCAGCCTTGATATTGTTTGACGCTTGATCATCGTTCCGACTAGTGGAAATTTCAGCAACAACGCGTGCCAACTTCGCTTGCCACGTTTTGTGCGAAGTACTGCTAGGAACCCAGCAATGATTACGCCAATGACTATGGCCAACGCAAAACCGTGGGCCAATAGTAAGTCGCTCGTTGTTTGTAGCACTCTCGTTGGCCAAGGCAGTTCTCGACCGGCATCCAGCAGGTTTTGCAGCAGCATCGGAACAACGATGGTCATCAGGAACAAGCAGACGGCCAAACTAACGCACATCACAACCAACGGATAAAGCAACGCATTCATCACTTTGTCTTTTAGTTGCAACGAACGTTCCTTAAAATCAGCAACCTGTTCTAGCACGTCTTCTAGATTTCCCGCGTTTTCGCCGACTTCCACCATCCGAACGGTCAGGTCATCAAAAATATTCGGCTGAGCAGCCATGGCTTCTGCGAGACTCTCGCCACCAGCGATCCGATCCTTCAGATGAAATAGAGCCGTTCGAAAATGGCCCGAGTGTTGGTTCGCAATGATTTCCAGCGACTCCACCACCGGCACGCCAACAGAGAGCAGTGTTGCCAACTCTCTGACCATCGTCGTTGCGTGTGACGAGTAGCCTCGCTTGGCGAATAACC
>JAGQPC010000626.1 GCA_020426925.1 Planctomycetales bacterium
CGCGACTTGTTTCTGATTCGCTTACGCGGCGACTCACCGTCCGAGAGAAACTAAATCTCTGGCTGCACATACTGATGTGTCGCCCATGCTGGAACTTCCGAGCACTACTTCGACGAATCGATACTGCCGTGCAAATTGCCGCACGGTCCACAGGCCTCCTCCCGATTGATCGTCGCCTATCATTACGATCGAAGAAACGTCTGCAGGCAGCAATTGGAGATGCGATAAAGGAAGAAGACTGACGCGTTTTTCGAGTCTGGCTCTACCGAGATGCAGCGACACAGGAATAACAAGATAGCAAAACAACTTTGGAAGGGTCGGAAAACACGCGTAGCTCGCGTCTTGTTCGTGCTCGCCACAGGAGCGATAACGTTCGTCGCGACTCAGGCCAATGAACCAAAAGCGAAGCCGAAATACCCGCTGGGCGAACTCGGCAAAGTTGTCCGGATCGGCGAAGAGATCGTCACTCGGACAGCCGAACATCATTTGTCCAAGCAATACGTTGGTAACTCGTTGAACTGCACGTCATGTCATCTTGATTCTGGGAGACATATGCAGGCTGGAAGTTTCCTCGGGACGGCAGCCGCCTACCCCGCATGGTCGCCCCGAGAGGAGCGAGTCATCACGCTTGAAGATCGTATCTTGAACTGTTTCATGCGAAGTCAGAACGGTATCCGACCTCCGAAAGGCAGCCGCGTTTCCGTAGCCATTGCGACCTACATCACTTGGCTGTCCGAAGGCAGCAGCATCCAAATGAATTCGGAAAAGCCGCTCGGCCCGAATCACACTCCGGCGTTGGACTTCAATGGAATGAAACCGGACCTCGAGCGTGGAGCAAACCTCTATGCCAACCGGTGCGCCGATTGTCACCGTAAAGATGGAATGGGCAGCGACGACGGTCCACCGGTCTGGGGTGACCAGTCATACAATGATGGAGCTGGATTGAGCCGGATTCCCAAGCTTGCATCATGGCTAAAGGTTGCCATGCCGCTCGACGACGCGACGCTTTCGACACAGGAGGCACTCGACATCGCCGCATTCGTAAACAGTCACAAGCGGCCGAAATTTGTGCTTTCGGAACATTTGCCAGACGATGTTAAGCTTGGTGAATACAACGGCAAGCGCTGAGGCGAATGGAGGATAAAAAATGGTGAGAAGAATGACTGTCGACGACGTTGATGCTTTCATGAGGCAATTAAAGTGGCTGATCGCCGGTGCCATCGCTCTGTTCATGGTCCCTTTGGCAATCTACGCCGTTTATCTCGAACGTCGACTCGACGCGTTTGAGCAAACTCTACAGCACAGTCCGCCTGAAGAACTGCAAGCCGACGATGTCGTTCGCCGCGACCTGTATCACCTAACTGCGAATCCCGTGGAGGGGCAAGTCGTCTATGTGCCCGCCTATTCGCACGTGTATCACGGCGAGGGCAAACCGTATCTGCTGACTATTACGCTCAGCGTACGCAACACCAGCATGGAAAGTGATATCGTTGTCAAGTCGGTGCGGTACTTCGACACGAAAGGCAAAGAGGTCAAATCGTACTTGGCCAAGCCAGTTCTGCTTCCGGCTCTTGGGACAACTGAGGTTCTGATTGACCGAGAGGATGCGTCCGGTGGCAGTGGCGCGAACTTTCTCGTCGAATGGTATGCGAATCAACCTGTGACCGAGCCTATAATTGAGGCAGTGATGATCGACACCAGTTCGCAACAGGGCATCTCTTTCGCTCGCCGAGGTTCAGTCATCAGCGAAGTTAAATCGTACTCGTCTGGCGACCAAGTCGAATCACCGATTGCCTTGCAAGACAAATCAGAGTGAGAATGAATCAAAGGTCACTGTCAAGACACCCATCGTCCAGCTACTCGTTTTGACTGCTATCGCCGGAGTTGCGATACCTATTGGTGGGTTTATTGCTTCATTCGAGCATATTCGAATCGACTGGCCTCGAACTGAGTTTCGACACTTTGTGATCGCGTTTGGCGGCGGTGCGTTGTTCTCGGCCGTAGCACTCGTATTGATTCCAAACGTTCGCTGAACTCCTCGATCAGCTCCAACGCAGAAACGTTCCGGAAGAATTTCGCCGAGGACGCCCCGCCACCAACGACCGTCCGTCGCTTGATCTGCAATCAACACACTGCACGTTTCTTGGCGTATAACATGCCGCGACGTGTTGCCGAGCAACATTCGCCCGATGATCGTGTCGCAGCCATCGCCGACAAAGATCAGGTCGCAGTGACGGCTTCTAGGCGAAGAAGAGATAGAGAAACGCCAGGATTGCAGGCAGCACCAGTAGGAGGAGCATCGCCAACACGAGCTTGAAAATGCGTCGCTTCTCGTCATCGCGCCTCGATGTCGACGAAACTTTGGTGATTTTTCGCGGTACACGTCGGACTCGGTGTAGTGGCCTACGCACGGTCTCGGATTGGGCCGACGGCGTTTTCTTCCACAAGGGCGTTGTTTTCCATAAGAGCATGGCGAATACCTCCGGACGTGCCAGATCGGTTGAGGGGCCTGGCGGGAACACGTTCATAAATGCCAAGCACTGTTAATTGATTAGTGCAACTATCGAGCCAAGGAAGGCGAGAGTGGCTTTCCATGCTCTGAAAGTTAGTCCTAAGACGAAGACTTCGCCTCTGATTGCAGCGTGGCAGCGCAGGTTGGCGCAACCTACGGGTTGAACGGAAACAGAAACGGAACGATCCCAAGTGTCGCAAAGAGGATCAGTAGTTGAAGCGGTATGCCGACTCTTAGAAAGTCGCCGAAACGATAGCTCCCAGCTCCGGCTACCAAGGCATTGATCGGCGATGAAACGGGAGTGGCAAATGCAGTCGACGCAGCCAAGGCAGCCCCCATCAGCAACGGATAGGGCGAAACGTCGAGCTGCTCGGCAAGTTCGAGGGCAAGGGGAGCAATCAGAACACTGGTCGCGGTGTTCGAGATCGCTTGACTCAGGACAGATGTGACCACGAATAGAAGCAGCAAGAGCATCCAAGGACTCGTGAGTCCGGGGCACTCTACAATCGCATCCACCACCAAGTCAAAGGCGCCCGTCTTCTCCAACGCGGTCGCGAGCGGCATGACGGACGCGATCATCACGATGCTCTCCCAGTTGATGCTTTGGTAGGCGTTGGTTCCGCGAAACGCTCCGGCCATCACCATCAGCGTAGCAGCGACCAGTACGGCGGTCACGTTTGCCACGATGCCGGCACTCATCGCAATCAGCATTCCAATGAGGATGAAGACGACCCAGCGGGCAGCAGGAGTCAGCGGCGAGTCTCTTTGTTCTTCCTGTTCGCTGACCAACACGACATTGTTCCGCGACTTCTTTAGCCGCTTCAGCGCACTTACATTGGCGGCGATCAGCAACGTATCGCCCGGCTCAAGCGGCGTGTCCGATGTTCGCGTGCTGACCGGCTGGGTTCCTCGGCGTAGCGCCAGCACCATCGCGCCGTACACTCGAAAGAAATCCACGTCCCGCACGGTCCGGCCGACGAATTCCGATCGCGGAGGAATGATAAGTTCGGCCAGATGAACAACCTTGGGTAACCTCGCCGAAGCGGTCACCATCTCCAAATGGCCTTCGCGGATCAGATTGGCGATGGCTTCCTCGTCTGACGACTTGATAAACAACGTATCACCGATGTGCAGAAGCGTTTCGGGAGTGCATTTTCGCACCACCGCTGATCGCCCGCCCGACCTGCTTTTCCCCGGCGTCGAAACCGCCAGTACGTTGACGTGAAAGGTCGTGCGAAGCCCAAGCTCGCGAAGTGTGCGACCGGCGAAATTCGATCCGTGAGGGATTCTGATTTCGCAAATCTGGCCGTCGACGCCATAGCTGTGAATGAGCTCGGGACGTGATACGAGTCCTTGATTCTGACCAGCGTCTCCGGCTCCTGTCCGTTTTTCCGGCAGCAGCCGGGTGCCGGCCGTACACATATAAACAATGCCCAGAGTCAGCATCAGGATTCCGGCAGGGGCGAATGAAAAAAAGTGGAAGGCTTCGAGACCCGCATCGCGTAGTTCCTGATTGACGACCATGTTCGGTGGTGTACCGATCAGCGTCAGCATGCCTCCCAGTGAAGCGGCGAACGCAAGAGGGATCAGCAGCTTTGACGGCGAGACTTCGGCGCGGCGACAGAGGCTGAGGACGACCGGCAACATGACCGCGACGGTCCCAGTCGAACTGAGGAATGCCGACAACAACGCGCTGGCGAGCATCACAGTCACGGTCAGCCGGGTCGTGGACGCGCCGCCAAGTCGGCCTAACCACCTGCCCGCAAGATCGGCAACGCCGGATTCCAGGATCGCACCACCCACGACGAAGAGTCCCGCGATCATCAGGACCAGCGAGTTCGAGAAACCCGCGGTTGCTTCGGTTGGTGTGAGGATGCCAGTGAGCAGAAGCGCCAAAAGAGATACAAATGCAACCACGTCCAACCGGAAACGGTCAAGCACAAAGGCAATGATTGTCGCGAGCAGAACCCAAGTCACTATCCAAAGGTCAGTAGTCATCCGTAGAGGTTAACGTCATAGACGGAATCACGTAAGCAACCAACGATTAATTATTGACGTGGTGGACGAGGTTTAGCAGGCCTCGTCCACTACCAATCCGACACTTATTGTTCGAGCGTTGCCAAGCGTCGCCGTAGGTTGTCGCCTTCACGGAAACGAGACGCACGATTCTGCAAATACGTTCTCTTTCAAGCAAAACGCCACCAATGGCATGAGTGTTGCGTCCCATTCCATTCTTCTCTCTTCAAACAACACAGGACGATCCAATGGCTCAATCTATCGCTCGACTATCCGATCTTTGGTGGGTGCTGGCCGTTCGGGCCGTATTCGCATTGCTGCTTGGATTAGCAGCCATCTTATGGCCGGGTCTGACGATCGCAATTCTTGTCGCCATCTTCGGCGCGTTCGTGTTGCTCGACGGTGCGTTGTTCGGCATTGTTGGCATCAAGTCGCGTGAAACCGATCCGCTTTGGTGGAGCCGGACGCTGCAAGGCACACTCAGCATTCTGATCGGTCTGATCGCCCTGTTCGCGCCGATCACCACTGCGATGGCAATGGTCATGTTGGTTGCGGTTTGGTCGATCCTGACCGGCGTCTTTCAAATCGCGGTCGCCACGCTGCTGCGGAACCGTATCGAGAACGGGTGGCTGATGGTCGCGGGCGGTGTCGCTTTTATTCTATTTGGATTAGTCTATGCGTTCTCACCGAAGGCTGGCATTGTCGTGATGGCATGGATCATCGGTGGATATTCAATTCTTACGGGAATTGTGCTGATGGTGTTCGGCCTGCGATGGAAGAAGATCGCAGCATCGTATTGATCGGCTTCAACACGATCGACCAGAGTCTCGGACTTCCGCATTGCAGGCGTTGCTGAGATTTATGGTTGGGCTGATGCGATCGTCAGCGGCATTGTGATGAAACGACGCGGTTTACCCGAGGACATTGCCTACGCGATGGCGTTTCTGATGAGCGACGCAGCATCGTGGATCACGGGCGCCGAACTGACCGTCAATGGCGGCGGAATGTACAAGAGCAAGATGCCAACATCGTAAGTCAGTCGATTCCAAGATTGAGTCTGAACCGTCACTTGCCAAGATGGTGGCGCTGTCATGCACGCCTGTCTTAATTGACACACGAACGTAGTCTGTTCTTTCCCGCACAGAGCACTCAGTCGATCTCGTAGTGTCGATTGTGGTTGACACTCGTCAAACGAAGGTGACACGTGTCCCTTATTCCGAGACGCCGTCATCGAGCGCCCTGCAATCAATCTTGCATGGCGGACACGCATTCACCTCCTTCACCAACACTATCGAGAGCTTCGAATGTCTAATGGCACGAGGCTTGCTTTTCTCGTGTCGCTGACAAATCGGCTGGAAAGCACAGCGGACTCCCAATCTATCAATTGAATTGCGCGGATAGTATCGTGTCATGTCAAAGGCCCGGAAATCCTGTCGTAAGGAAACTCATTTGGAATGCTGATGTTCGCATGGTTACTAGCGATCGTGATTGCTGCCGTCGTCGCGCCGGGCGTGAACCGCGTCTTCGGTTCCCGCGGAGGCTGGGGGCTGGCGTTGGTTCCGGCGGGAGTCATTGCGTGTCTGCTGAAGTTTTGGCCGTCGGTTGTTGGCATGCACGATGTCTCGGCTTCGTTTGACTGGGTTCCGGCGCTGAATCTTGTGGTGTCGCTTCGACTGGATGGACTCAGTTTGCTGTTCGGCCTGATGATCGCCGGCATCGGGGCGCTGGTGCTGGTTTATGCCGGAGCCTACCTGAATGGCGATGATCGGCTGGGGCGGCTGTGGATGTTGCTGCTGTTTTTTATGGCGGCCATGTTGGGGCTGGTGCTGGCGGATAATCTGCTGACACTGTTTGTCTTCTGGGAACTGACCAGCATCACCTCGTACCTATTGATCGGCTTCAACAGCGATCGACCAGAGTCTCGGGCTTCCGCTTTGCAGGCGTTGCTAGTGACGGGAGGAGGCGGACTCGTGTTGCTTCCGGGACTGCTTCTGCTGGGAACGGCGGGGCAGTCGTTTGAAATCTCGGCGCTGATAGTAAATACGGAACTTGTTCGGCAGCACTCGTTCTACTTGCCTGCACTGATACTGATTCTGGTCGGAGCGTTCACGAAGTCGGCTCAGTTTCCATTTCACTTCTGGCTGCCGCACGCAATGGCAGCCCCGACGCCGATCAGTGCGTATCTACATTCGGCGACGATGGTCAAGGCGG
>JAGQPC010000627.1 GCA_020426925.1 Planctomycetales bacterium
ACTGACCAAGCTGGTCGACTGTGGTCCGCCATTGAGCCGCTTGGTCCGGTTGATTGAGCGTCTCATAGAGATCGCCAAGTTGCTGGGCCGCCCGCCGGCGAGCGGCATCAACGGCTGTCGAAGTGTGGACGGACAACTTCTGGTACGCCTCACGCAGTTGATCTGCGCCTCGAAGCCGTTCGTCTTCGTGGGAATCGACCACCAGGAATTCTCCCAGCCGAAGCTGCGCCAGTGCGACCTGGATGTGATCCCTTCCGAGCGTTTTTTCACGGAACACAACCCCTTCGTCGAAAACCTGCTTTGCCTCTTCGAGTCCATTGACTGATCCGGATTCGCACAACAATCCCCCCAAAGTGACCTCCAGCTCACCACGTGTGGCCGTCATATAGTTTCGCATGGCCATGGACGTGGCCAGCGGTTCCGAGGCTTTGGCTAATCCGGCTTGCAGCGAAATGATGGCCGCGTCCGGCATGCCGCGTCGCTGTTGAATTCTGCCAAGCTCGTAAAGAAATGCCCACTCGCATGATGGCCAGGGCCAGGCGGAGACATGCGCGAGGCCCTGTCTTGCAACCCTCTCGGCCTCATCAAGCGTGGCGTCATCAACTCCGCGTCTCCCGAGAAGGGAGCGGACATAAAGCCAACTCGCCGTTTCATACACGACCGGTTCGTCGATGAATTCTTGCTGCATGTCAGTTCGAAGTTTGTCGTAAAGGGGCTTTGCTTCTTGCGCCCTTTGCTGTGCCTCGAGGGTGAACGCCAGATAGGCGGACGGCCAACCGAAGCGTGGATCGTCCTCGCCAACCTGATCCCTCGCCTCCTGCATCGCCTGACCGAAAAGCTGCTCAGCTGCTTGGTAGTCTTCGAGCTGATAGTGCAACCATCCCTTGATGAACAGGCATTCCGCCAGCGAACCGACGAGTTTCGCTGAACGTGCCAGAAGCTCCATCTGCGAAATCTGTTCAAACGCGCGGTCGATCTCGCCAGCGGCGAAGAAAGACTCGGCAAGTTCAAAGCCGATTTGCTGGCCGCGTGACTCGCTTTGCATATAGCTGCCTTGACAGAGATTCCAGGCCTCGAGAAACGCATCCCGTGCCGCCGCGATGTGTCCCTGTCGGCGTTGGCATTTTCCCAAGCCGGACAGGACCGTCGCCGTGATGGACGGCGCTGCATTCTCAGCGCGGCAGATACTGAGTGCTTCCTCGAATTCGAGTTGCGCCTCCGGGAGTCGATAGCATCGGATCAGCAGTAACCCCAAGTCCCAGCGTGGAATGACGGCGTTGCCGGAGAGGCGTACATACTCACGACAGGCCGCTTCCGCTTCTACCTTTCGCTCGGGCCAGACAGACAAACATTGCTGTTTGGCGAACCAAGCCCTGACAGGGGCTTCACGTCCTAAAGCGGAGAAGATAGCAATCGCCTTCTCGGCGTGTGCGAGACTTGTCGGGTAGTCGTATGCTCCTCCGTTGAAATTCGACCCGACGAAATCGGCGAGATCGGCATATATCTCGCCCAGGACCTCGTCTTGTGGACCGTATTCACGTTCCGCTATTTTCAGCGCAGCGTTTAGGTGGGCCCGCGCCTTGTCGAGCTCGCCCGCTCCCCGGTACGCTCTGGCGAAAATCCGCCGAACCTCAACTTCAACGGCGGGATGATTCCTCAATCGCTCGCCCAGCGATACCGAAATCTGCTCGATCGAATCGAGGACCGTTTGCTGTCGCCCCTGCTTGGTGCCCGCCCACAGCGTCGGGTACATGTCTTTGAGCAAATCAGCGAGTAGCCGATTGTTTTCCCGCTCCTTGGTGACTTCCGTTAGCCTCCGTTCGGCGGTCAAATAGCCAGCGGTGGCCAGCACCAATCCGATGCTGAGAGCCGCCACGATGGTGGTGACCGAAGCGACTAACGCGCGATTCCGCCGTGTATACTTGGCGATCCGATAGAGCCTGCTGGTAGGTCGCGCTTCTAAGGGCTCCCCGTTCAGATACCGCTGGATGTCGGCAGCCAGCGCGCTGGCCGACTCATAACGCCGATTCCGGTCTTTTTCCAACGCTTTCATCACCAGCCAATCGAGTTCGCCTTTCAGGCTATCTGAGAGCTTGCGAGATTCACTGCGGCGTCGTTGCGAAACAGTTGATAAAGCCTCGGCCCGCAGTGTGCTGATCATCGCGCTGGGCTTGAGTGGATCGTCTTCGCGGATGATCCGGCGCATCTCGTCAAAGCCAGCCTCTTTGAGCCGGTTGCTGGCGAATGGAGTGTCGCCGGTTAACAGTTCGTACAACAGCACGCCGAGCGAGTAGACGTCACTCCGAGTGTCAACATCCACCACTCCAAGTTCCGTCTGCTCGGGGCTCATGTAGAGTGGCGTGCCGACCATTTGGGAGAAGTGCGTGTATACGGTCTCGTTTGCGAGAGTCTGACCGATCGCTTTGGCAACACCAAAGTCGATCACTTTGGGAACGGCTTCATCGTCAATGTCTGCCACGATGATATTCGACGGCTTGATGTCACGGTGGATAATTCCCTTTTGATGAGCATGCTGGACCGCTCGACAGACCATCGCTAACAGTTTCAATCGCTCCTCAATCGAAAGTTGATGCTCGTCACAGTATTCGGTGATTGGGAGGCCTTGGACCAGCTCCATCACGAAGTAAGGCTGGCCAGAATCGGTTGCGCCACCGTCAAACACGCGGGCAATGTTGGGATGATCCATCATTGCTAAGGCTTGGCGTTCGGCCTCGAAGCGTGCGACGACTTCTTTGCTGGCCATGCCTGGCTTGATGATCTTCAAAGCCACCTTGCGTTTCACTGGCTCGGTTTGCTCGGCTACATAGACCATGCCCATGCCGCCCTCTCCGATCTGCTCACGCAACTTGTAGGGGCCGATTTGCGTGCCGGGTGGATGAATCGCGGTCGGGAATACATGCTGCAGAGCAGCGAGCGGCGCGGCCTCAAGAAACTCGGGCTCCTCGTCATGCATCTGCAGAAGCCTGCCAACACGCTGCCGAAGCGGCACATCATTGGCACAGACTTGCGACAAATAGCGTTCGCGCAGATTGACATCGTCAATGTGGCAAGCGACTTCGAAGATGGCTTTTTCGTCGTACATATTTCGATCCACGTATCGGAGGCGATCGTCGACGCCTCTTCGCTATTGATACATGCGAGAGTTGGCCGAAAATCGGCCGATAGAAAATTGGAATACTTGCAACTATTTCTGGTGAGCTACTTGGTCGGCCCATCCGCAAGCGAAGCTCGCAACCAGCTTTTGGCGTACGTCCAATCCAATTTAACCGTAGAAACGGCGACATTCAGGACTGAGGCAGTCTGATCGTTCGTCAATCCAGCAAAGAACCTCAGCTTGACGACCTCGGCCGCACGTGGGTACTTCCCCGCGAGGCTGTCTAGGGATTCATTCAGCGCGATTAAGTCGACGTTTGGTCCCAAGGTTTCGGGGGCGATCTGAGAAAGTTCGATTCGCTCGCGGCCCCCTCCCGCCTTCGGCCCCTGCTTGCGTCGCGCATTCTCTACAAGAATGCGTCGCATGGCTTCGGAAGCCGCAGAGAAAAAATGCCGCCGGTTATCCCAACGCTGGGGTTGGCGATGGTCGACCAAACGCAAATAGGCCTCGTGTACCAGGGCTGTCGCCTGCAAGGTTTGGTCGGGTGATTCCAAAGCCATATGGCGGGCGGCTAACCGACGCAACTCATCGTATACGAGTGGCAGCAACTCAGAGGACGACTGAGAATCGTCAGCGTCGAATTCACCAATGATATGTACGACATCGGACATTCAACGATTATAGCCTCGCAGCCGCAATTGGCATCGCGAGAAACTCAATTCGGACAGACAGGCCGATGGGCCTTTTGGTTAAACCCGATTAACGGCACGTCTCACGCTTGCAAATTAGCTATCTAAACGGCTATTTCCTACATCGGTCTAATTCACCGCCCGAGATTATTCAGTTTTCTTCGAGCTGGCGGGTGCATCTTCGCAATCGCATAGATTGCAGCCACAGCGAATATTGAATTAATTCAAACAAAAAAAGGCGACGGTCTGGAGCGATCGTCGCCGCTTTTTTTTTGTGCGTCAAGCGAGTTGGGCGTTACGGCACCGAAACAGCTCCACTGGCAGCTGCGGATCCTCTCGAGAAGATCTGTGTTGCACCGTTGATGTTGAACTGCTGCGAGATGTAGCGAGAGACCGCTTCGGATGGAGTCTCTTGCAGCAACAGCACATCGCCTTCTTGGATCACTAAGTTTTCCGTCG
>JAGQPC010000628.1 GCA_020426925.1 Planctomycetales bacterium
TCGTCTACCGAATTGGCCCTTGGGAATCTTGAGCAACGTCAGACCGCTCTCGAAGACTTGCCATTCCTTTTTGGAGTTCAAATCAAATGCGTCTTGCAGCGGAACCGAGGGCAGGTCTAACTTCAATTGGCGAAGTGACCATTCGGCCGCACAATGAGTTCCAGGATCAGCTGCTTGGTACCAATCGTGCAAAACGCCGGCCCACCTTGATGTGGCCAAAGGGTCGCCCTTAAACGTGGCGCCGACAGCAAGCGCGATCGCAGAACGCAAATCAGGATCGTCGACTTTTCGCAGTGTCCGTACTAATCGCTCCGACACAAAACTGCTCTTCCACTTCGGTACCGTTTCGTGGATGAACATTGTGCGGTGTGTCGGGTTGGAATCGTCGCTCAGCACCGACGACAAAACCTCCGCGTCGCCCAAATTTGCGCACAGCGTGCCAAATCGCAATGTGGTCGGTGTCCGCTCGAATTGCGCTTCGACGAATTCCTTAATAGACGAGGCGGATTCAAGTTCAGTATGTTTCAGGCAAGCCAAAATATTTGCGTTTGTTTCCTCGTCATCCGGCAATTCGGACACCAACTCGCAAACGTCCGTGGGGTCGACCAAACTTCCAAGTTCGGCAAGTACAAATGCCGCCTTAAACCGCACCAGTGCAGCATTGGTCTCGTCGCCTAATGCTCCTTGTAGCAGACCGACAGCATGAGTCTTAAAGGGGCGTAGATTAGTAGCTGCCATTGGCAATTGCGGTTGTTGCGAAGTCAGCGCCGCACCAACCAGAGTTTTTGCTTTGTCTCTCTGCGCACTTCGTTGAATTAACCATCCAGTGCCAATCAGCGATATAACGATAACAGCTACCGTAGCCGCACTGGCCAAATAAAATCGGTCCGCCACGCGCATCAGTTGAACTTGCGGCGAGTCATCTTCGTCATCCCAGGACGCCGGGTTCGTGAGCACGCGAATAGTCAAATACTCCCAAAAGGACGGCAAATGCCGTTTTTCACGTTTGCTTTTCCACAGCGATGCAAGCTCGGCCAATCGCAATTCGGCGCGACCCCGTCGAGTTTCTTTACGCTTGCGAGTAATCCATTCACGCAGCGACGGAACAAGGAAATCGTGAGTTAGCTGATAATATCTCTTGGACGCATCAGATTCAGAATCAGGGTCCGTCCTTCCATCGGGATCGGTGGGCGTGATCAACCGAAGTTCTGCATCAAGAATCCGAAGCAGTTCATCAAAATCGTCAGGTCGATTGCCGTAGTTTGATGCGTTCAATACTTCCTCTCGAGAACGCATGGTCCCCTTGATGTCAGTTCCTGATTTTGGCAACAGAGATTCCAGGACGCTACGAGCGGCTGCTTGATGCACGCGATGTCGCTTTGGTGCAATCGTTGATGAAAACGTTTCTTCCAGGAACGTGACGCCGATCCCTTCGGTTCCGCCCACGGCATGGAATGTTTCGGGAGTCCAAGGTTTGTCATGCATCATCTGAGCAAACAAGGCAAGCTGAACGCAGATTACTTTTCCCTCGGTGGCCAAACCTCGGATGCTTTTCGCGATAAATGAATCGTGGTCATCCGTGCATCGCCCATCGATCGCACCGTAGGCTCGCCCGAACTTTGTAAGAACTTTTTCGGCATGACGAATCGAAAACAAATCGACTGCCTTAACCGTTTCGTCTTCCAACAGACGGATTTCGAGCAATCGCATGAACCGTGTTACTGGCATCCAGAAATCGTCCCGAATCAACACCAAACATTGTACGTGTGTTCCGTCGCATTGGCGGAGCGCCTGAATCAGGTGCTCGTCCGGGTCTTCACCATGTGCGTGCAGCCATTGTTCGAATTGATCGAGAACAATCAGTATTTTCGAGTCATGTTCGCTTTGGCCTCGCAAGGTGCGCAGCGCCGTGGGAAGATCGGATTTGCCAGGATCAAATCCAGGCACTCGTTTCCTCAATGCCTTTAGCAGCCGCACTTCCGTGTCGTGCGGGGTCGCCTCCACGTAAACCGAGACGACGTGATTGTTCAACCGAGGAAGAATCCCCGCTTTCACCAACGACGACTTGCCGCAGCCTGATGGGCCGTACATGACGCCGACGGCAAATGTTGCATCCTCATCTGTCTCTTCGATGCGAGATTTCCAAAACGAGACGCTTGGTGGCAATCCGGACTTGTCCGGAACACCAGGCAGCAGCGTCAAAAAGAAATCGGCGTCCGATTCTTCGAACGAGCGCAAGCCTCTGGGAATGACTCTCGGTTCTCCGCGCGACGTCTCTGCGATGCGGTCGGTGTCCGGTTGAGAGCCGTCACCGCGCGACATCAAGGAAATCTGCGGCTTGGTGAATTCTTCGTCACTGGAAGTTTCGGCCAACCATTCTTTTAGCTCTCGTAACAAATGCGTGGCTGATGTGAATCGATCCGCCTGTTGCTTTGCCAGACATAGGAGACAGATGCGATCTAGTTCGAGGGGAACTTCTGGATTCCGCATGCTCGGTGGTCGCGCGTCGAACCCTCGAATCGATTCCCACAATTCAGAAGTTGTTTTGCCGACAAATGGTCGCTGGCCGACAAGCATTTCGTACAGAATGACGCCGAGACTCCAGATGTCGGTTCTTCCGTCAATTCGATGCGTTTCGCCCCGAGTCTGTTCCGGAGACATATAGGCGGGCGAACCCGCGACTTCACCTTTGCGTTCATGCTGCCATGAACTGTGCAGCGCCAGACCGAAATCTGCCACATGCACATGACCATCAGCATCGATCAAAATATTTGCTGGTTTCAAGTCGCGATGAACCACATCATGTCGATGGAGTTCGACCAACGCTTCGGCGATTTCGACGACCAGTTCCACGATCTTCCGCAAGCTTAGTGTGTTCTGCTTCAACCAGTCAGCGAGATTAGTCCCCTGGACATATTCTTGAACGATGAACGGCTGGTCCGCCTGCCGCTGAACGTCATGGACCGTGATCAACGCTGGATGCTTAATCTTCGCCGCGCTTCTGGCTTCCTGGAGAAACGTCTGGACCGCTTGACCACTTTCGAACAATTTGGCGGACGGAACTTTCAACGCGACCATTCGGTCCATGTCGCTGTCGTGTGCCAAATAGACTCTGCCAAAGGCGCCTGCACCCAAAACCTTTTTGATTTCGTAGCGATCGATGCGGTCCGGGATCGGATGTTCGTTCGGTTGTCCTTGCACAGCAGGTGGATCTTCACACAACGCTTCATCAACAGCCGATTGGAAGGCGGCGAATCGACTTCGAAATTCTGACGCGACCGTTTTGGCATCGGCGTTTCGCAGTTCGATTTCAAGCTGGATCAAATTGATAATTGCGCAACGCTTCAAGCGGTTGGGCAGTGTGCTTACCAATTCCTCGATCTTCAATCGCTTGTCGGTGGGATAGGCGGACTCGAACTTGTCACAAAGTTGCTCTAGCAGGAGCAGCTCATCGACAGAGAACGTTCCAAGTTCATCTTTACCGCGATTTATTGTCATGAGGAGTGTCCGGAACTGCAAACTGAACAAGCTAGTATCCATCGATTCGGATTGGTTTTCAACATTCGACATACGTTCCAGGCTATCGAACTTCCATCGGGAGCAAGCGAGCTGACGCTTGAGTTCAGAGGCAAAGCGGCCGCCGTATGACAGATCTTAAAACCAATTCGGCGTGTTGACTTTAGCTTGCCGTGCCAAGACCGACCAACCTGCTGTAGAATTCGATCGATTCGGCCTTCGAGCCGACCGCGCGAGATTATCTGCGATCGAAAGTTGACAAAGCTTGCGGAGCAAACATGAGTGAATACCAGTATGTCGTTTTCCAAGCCGTAGACCGACCATTAAACGACAAGGAGCTCGCCTTTGCTCAAGAGCAGTCGTCGCGCGCTGACGTGTCGCGATGGTCGCTGTCCTGCGACTACCGTTACAGTTCATTTCGCGGTGATGTGGATGGTTTGTTGAAACGCGGCTTTGATGTTTTCCTGCAATTCACGAATTACGGCGATCGCGAGATCAAGATGCGTTTGCCGCAAGGCTTGCCGTTCGCAAAGAAAGTTTGGTCAAAGTATGTCGATGGCGAGCGGCTTGAGTGGAGGAAAGACTCTAGGGGCTCCGGGGGCATTCTGTCACTTCATCCGTACTACGAACCGGGTGACCTCGAAGATGTCTGGGAGTTCCAAGAGTATCTAGATGCAGCCATTGAAGTCCGCCAGCGGCTGATCACCGGTGACTTGCGAGGACTATATTTGCTGTGGCTCTGTGCTGTTGAGATGGCTGCGGAAGACGATTACGGTGATTCCGTCGAGGTGACCGAGCCGCCCGTGCCACACGGTTTGGCCGAACTGTCAGACGTGGCGGGAGATTTGCTGCCGTTCTATGGTCTGGACCCGATGCTGCTACACGCGGCGGCACAAGATGTCGATCAGGCTCCCGAAATCAATACACAAGCCGACTCGATAGGAGACTGGGCGAAGTCGATTCAGTCCGAGCGGGCGCGCGAGCTGTTGCGTGAGTTATTGAGCGGCGACACCAACAGCGTAAAAGCGAACATACTCGCTGAAGTTCGCGACTCTCAGCCACCGATCGATTGGCCGACGTCAGACAAGCAGCGCACGTTTTCTCAACTGGTGAAACAGGCCGAGAGCTTGCGAGCTAAGGCCAACGCGGAGAAGGCACGAAAAGCCCAGGTGAAAGCACAACGAGACGCCGACAAAGGCGAACGCGAACGTCAGTCGCGGATGAAGAAGATGGTGAAAGAACCGAAAAAGTGGCTGCGTGAGGCAGAAAACCTAGTCGACGCCCGAGGTACACACAACTACAAGGCCGCCGCTGAAATCCTGTCGGATCTTCGCGAAGCATTGGGGGACGACGGCGACAAGATTGCCCGCAAGCACGCCGCCCATCTCGCCAAGAAACACCCAACACTGAACCACCTAAAGAGCTCGCTCCGCAAGCGTGGCCTGCTCGACTAACACATCCGGCAGTGAAACGTAAACGGAAATGGCAGCAAACCCGTTGCCACGCAAGGAACGCGTGAAACAGTCGGCCACCGATCAATCTACCGTTTTTTGCGGAGAGAAATATCGGTTTTCCATCACGGCAATCGCACGTTAGTTTTTGAAGAAACATCGGAAAAGCAAGTCTAGAACGTCGTTGTCCCATCCGGCTTTGAGTCGTTTTTCCGCGAACGTTGTCTTTGATAGTTTTGTCCTGCTGCAAAAGTGTCAGGGCAAGCCTTCC
>JAGQPC010000629.1 GCA_020426925.1 Planctomycetales bacterium
ATTTGTATGTGGCCAACGATTTTGGCCGCAACTGCTGGTATCGAAACGACGGTGGAAGATTCACCGACGTAGCGGCCGAAGCCAACATCGAAGACATCGCCTCCGGCATGTCGGTCACGTTTTCCGACTTCAATCATGACGGAAAGTTCGATATCTACGTCAGCAATATGTTCTCGACGGCCGGCCAGCGAACGACCGCTCAAAATCATTACAAAAAAGCGTTTGCCTCAAACGACTTGTCGAAACTGCGGCGGCTCGCGAGAGGCAACACGCTGTTCCGCCAAGGTCTCAACAACATTTACGTCGACGTCAGTTTGGAAGCGAACGTGAATATGGGCCGCTGGGCTTGGGGTTCGTTGTTCGCAGATGTCAACAACGATTCTTGGGATGACTTGCTCGTTTCCAACGGCTTTCTGTCGACGTCCGATACTGGTGATTTGTGAAGCTTTATGTGGCGGCAGGTCGTGTCGCAAACTCCGCAATCGGCAACCAATATCGACAGTGATCACCCGTATGCGAAAGCCGCCGCGCAACTGAATAAATTAATCCGAGGAGGCAAGTCGCTAAGCGGCCACGAACGCAATTGTATGTTTCTAAATCTGGGTGGGAAGGACTTTGCAAATGTGTCGGCGCTGACCGGATTTGATTTCGCTGACGATGGACGAGCGATCGCTCAGTGTGATTGGGACTTCGATGGCGATTTGGACTTTTGGGTCGCGAATCGAACGGCGCCTCAAGTCCGTTTTTTGCAAAATCAAGTCGGACAACGCAATCACTTCGTTGCGTTTCGGCTGCAGGGCACGACGTCTAATCGTGACGCAATTGGTGCACGCGTGGAAATCCAGTTGCAAGGATCGGACAAGGATTCTCGGATTGTGCAGGGCCTTCGAGCGGGCGAGGGTTTTCTTGCGCAAAGTTCGAAGTTGGTTCACTTCGGCCTTGGACAAGCGACGAGAATTTCCGATCTGACGGTCCACTGGCCAAACGGCAATGTGGAAAAGTGTCCTCCGCCAGAAAACGTGAATCAGTTCTTCACGATTGTCGAGGGTAAAGGCGTTCTGGAACCTTGGAGCCCGAAAACGAAGCACTTGGTCGATGCACCACATCCACCGCAGGTTCCGGACGAATCACCGGCCACAGCAAATCCGCTGGCCCTCCCGTTTCCGATGCCTCCGTTGTCATGCGTGGCCAAAGCTGGCGCTGTTGCCGACGCTACAGACCGAAGCGGAACGCCTCTGCTGATCAACTTGTGGGCTACGTGGTGTGAACCGTGCATGGAGGAACTGTCGGAATGGCAGGAACACTCGCAGCGATTCACAAACAACCGAATCGAAGTGCTGGCCATTTCCGTGGACGGTGCAGATCAGTCATCGGTTGACATCGGCACGGTCGAAAATCATTTGAGGCAGCGAGGCATCAACTTTCACGTGAGCTTGGCCACCGAGTCCGCACTGGATGCTCTGCAATTGGTTCACGACGCGATTTACGACCATCATCAGCGTTTGCCAGTGCCGACGTCTTTGCTGCTGGACGGCGATGGGAATCTGATCGCGATTTATAAAGGCCAGATCGACTCGCAACGAATTGTCGACGACCTTGAACGTGCCAAGAATCCAGACCCGGATTCTCGATTGCCGTTTCGCGGAAGGTGGATCGGGCGACTCGGTCCGTACCGATTTGCGAAGCTGGTAGCGGATTTGTGGGATTCCGGGCTGAAGACTGAAGCTGTCGCCTACGCCAACCGCCTTGATGGGCACAGCGAATCGGAATCGGTGAAAGCTCGCTTAAGTCTCGCGTATCGCTTCAAGCAGGATAAGAAACCTCAGGAGTCAATGACACAGCTTCAATCGGCTTACAAGATCGCCCCGAAGGATCCCGATGTGAATTTGCAGATCGGACTCTTGATCGCAGAACACGGCAGTCTGCAGCGAGCGGCCGGGCACTTGTTATTAGCACTGGAAAACTCGCCTGAACCGCGTGCGGATATTCACGCGAACTTGGGCGAGGCACTGCGGCGGCTGAAGAAAACCGAAGACGCACAACGTCACCTAGAAACAGCGATCGAACTCGACCCAACGATCGGAGCAGCGTATCACGGATTGGGGCTCATTTGCGCTGCAGCCAACCGACACCAAGAAGCCGTTTTCAATCTGTCGAAAGCCGTTGAATTGGAATCTGGCAACACCAGCTTTCGCATCAATTATGCGCTGGCTCTTTCTAAAGTCGCCAATCATCAGGCCGCGATCGCCGCATTGGACATTGTTCTGCAACAAGACCCAGCATCCGTGACCGCTCAGATTTACAAAGGCGAAGTCTACGCCGAAGCAAAACGATTCGACGAGGCGATTACTGCATTTCAGCAAGTCGTTGCAACACATCCCAAAGCCGACCGAGTTTGGATGAGACTGGGACAAGTTCAGGAACAGCACGGACTCCACCGCGACGCGATTAGATCTTACGAACAAATCACGCGAATCAGCCCAGAGGATTTTCGCGCACCGGCTCGAATCGCCTGGCTGCTTGCCACTTCGCCCGATGACAGTCTTCGAGATGGCCACCGTGCCGTGCGACTCGCCGAACAGGCTGACTCCTTCACGAAAAGCCGAGATCCAATAGTGCTCGACATCCTAGCCGCAGCGTACGCCGGGGTCAGCGATTTTCCCAACGCGATCGCAACATGCGAACGAGCAATCCGTCAGCTCGGTGATTCGCAATCGACGTTTCGTCACGAGCTTGAAGGTCGATTGCAAGAGTACCGCGATGGTCAGCCGTTCCGGTCTCAGTAGGCATTAACCAGATGCTCAATTTGAAAGATCGACGCGTTTGATCTCTCGTTCAGTACGGTCCAGCCGCGAAGCAAACGGTTCTACTCGAACTCCGGAACGCTTGTTGCTGATGTGCACGCGTCTGTTTCGACGATCCCTGTTGCCCAAAATAAACATGGTCGCGTTTGGACTGCGTTCACTGGACGCCTGAACCTCGTGTGCGCGCGTTTGTACGGGTCCTCGGGGCACCCAGACCTCTCGAGCGCGCGTTGCAGACGTCCGGTGCGCGAGTTTGCACCCGTGTTCCACTTTCACGAACGTCGCGAGCGCCCGTCTTCGACACTTCAATCGGTCACTGGAACTTCGGAAACGCGCGGCTGCACCTGATCCTCTGGCTTCCCTGATGTCCTGCGCGTGCGTTTGCACGTGTGGTGTCTACGCTCTACACAAGCCGGCATCAACAAACTTTACCCTCCCTCGGGAGGATCGAAGCTGCGGAACGAAGCGTCGGGGAGGGGTTGCTGGTAGCGGCACAGAAGCTTGACTCGCCATTCACGCCCCTCCCCAAAAACGAGCGAGCGAGTTTTTGACCCGAGTGAGGGTGAAGTTCCCAACGCAAAACTTGCGTAGACACCAATACCCCGGATGAAGTTCCTGGCGAAAAAAACTTGTGCACAGACGCCACAAAAAAAGGGTGCTCACACCGAGCACCCTTTTTGCTTTCAGATTTCTAACAACGATCGCTTACTTGCGACGAGCAACTCGAAGCAAACCGCAAAGACCGAAGAGGATCAAAGCGATCGACGATGGTTCTGGGACGGTTTGCAGGCCACCGGCACGAGCACCACCTTCGTATCCGCCACCCGTGAAGGCGACAACGAAGTCAGAGCTGCTGAATACGCCATCGCCGTTCGAGTCACCTTCAGCAAACGTTGCTGCGGCGCCGGTTTCGTACTTGGCAGTCGTGAATACGGAAACGAAGTCCGAACTGTTAAACTGACCGTCAAAGTTCCAGTCACCGATGTAAGTGTTGCTGAGACCTTCGAGCCACTGTTGGCGATCTGCAAAATCAACGCTGCCGTCACCGTTCAGGTCGAATGCCGCGTCGTTGCCGCCGAGTGCAGCTGCTTGCAGATCCAAGTCACCAGCGTCTCGCATTCCGTTTCCGTTGTAGTCGCCAGCAACTCCGCCTGGGCAGAAGTCCAAGCAAACTTGGCCAGTAGCGTTATCAAACACCCAATTCTGGCCTGCAACGACCGAGTTTACTGTGATACTTCCATTGATCACGTCTGCATCGACGATCGTGAATGCTTCGCCGCTACTTACTTCCCCAGTGGCTTTAATCTGGAAGACAGTGCCATCCGGAATGTTCAGGACTGTCCTGTAAACGTCCGGATTTGGGTTATCGATACCAATTTGGTCGGATGCTCCCGTGTCGCCATTCACGTCGAATTCGACTTCGCGGGCGAAACTCGCCGAGGCGGCAAGATCGGCGCTCAACAGCGGAGCAGCGTCAGTCTTAACTTCCCAGCCAAGCGTTCCGTCACGCAGTAATTCCCAGCCACCTGGATTGGGAGTTTCGCTGCCAGCGTCACCTTCAGTGATTGCGATTTCGAAGCTGTCACCGCCGCCTCGTTCATGGAACGATCCAACAATTGTCGTTTCCAATTCAGCATCAAGCGAAAACGAGCCCGTTGTCCAAGCATGGCCGCGGTTTCCTTCGAATCGAATCTGGTCCTCTTCGAATGCATCATTCGCGAGGCCGTCGAGCGTGAATTCGACACCGGCAATCGTCACTTGGCAACCATCGTCCGAGCCGCATCCAACCGTGTACTCACCCGGCGGAATCTTGACGTTTGCAGTAACTTGCACTGCGAAATCGTCCTGGCTTTCGTCGGCCACGCCATTTGGATAAGGCTGAGTGTCACCGAACGTTCCGCCGCCGCCGCCAAAGTCGACGACCTGATAGGCATTGTTACCCTTGGTTCCTTCGGCTTCGTCGAGCGCTTCCTCAGCAATCGTGTGATTGTCGAGTTGTCCAAGTCCGTGATCCGCAGCGGTCACAATTCGTGCGCTCCAACCGGGTACACCGCTTGCAACTTCACCGAACACACTGTTGGTTTGATTTGAGTTGTAAGCCCTGCGACCGATGTTGTCTTCTTGCTCAATGAAGATCGGAGGAAGGACTTCCGGCGGTTCCGTTGGTATTGCACCAGTGCCACCGTTCCAGAGTTGAGCAACTTCGTTTTCGTCGATCGCTCGTCCCCAAATAGCCACGTCGTCGATCAGACCGTGCCAAGTTCGATTGCGTGCGTCAGGATTCTCGCCAATCATGACTGGCATGTCATTGTTTTCTACAGCAGGCGCTGGACCTTCGGAAACAAGCTCGCCGTCGATGTACATCAGAACGAGGTCCTCGGTCGAGACACCAACAAAATGATGTATTTCATCGTCATCGACAGGAGGATTAATTCCGAACGGGTCCTGCGCGACGTCAGCATTTCCGCCGTTCCATGTCATGATGCTTTCACCACCACGACGGTGAACACGCCAACGGTTTCCTTCACCTTTCGCGATTAACGCTTGCCAATCTTTTGTGAAAGAATCGACACGGAACCATGCGGAGATGGAAAACTCTTGATCAACAAAATCGTAGTCTGATTCATCGCCGCCGATTTCGATGTATTGGTCGACACCGTCCAATACGATCCCTTGGTTAAACTGTCCGTTTTCGAACAACGCCTCATCATCGCTCCCAAACAGCTCACCGTCGTTTCCACCGACGACATCGACAAAGTTGCCGTCGAGCGGCCAGTACGAAACCAAGCCGTCCGCTAGTTCCGCACGGGCAATCCCGGCGAACACTAAGGTTGCTGCCAGAACACTGGCAATCTTAAATCGACTCATAGAATTTCTTCCTCCCAGTACAGAAAAAGTTGCGCAACTGCCTACGCCTTAGGCAGTGTCCAAATCTGTGATCGT
>JAGQPC010000630.1 GCA_020426925.1 Planctomycetales bacterium
CGTCGCGTCTCGCATGGCCACAACTTCAGTGTTGCCGCTGCCGTAGATTTTCGTTAGACATTCGGCCGCGATAGCGAGTGATGAATGTTCGGATGAAGTTTCGATCGTATTCATGACAACGCCTCGTTCGGCGAGACCTTCATTGCTTTCCAAATCCCCAACATGCTCGACCCGACGGAAATCACGAATACGATTCCTGCGAGCTGAATCAAATCGGACTCGGCCAAAATCACGCGACGTGGGAAGTTCGGAAACACACGCTGACCTAACATGTACGCGATGCCAAAACCGATGGCTCCCAGCATCAACGCTTGCTGCAAAATCAAACCCAAAATCACTGTGTTCGGAGCTCCGATCAGTTTCAGCAGCGCGATCGAGTGAATTTTGTCCAACGTCAACGTGTACAAAATCAGCGCCATGATGATCGCGGCGATGATCGTCAGCAGTACGCGAAACAAACCGATCTGACGTCGAACCTTTTCGACTTGGCCTTGCAGCAATAATTCACGCTCGCCGTTTTTGGTGAACACCGAGACGTCTCCCCATCCGGCGATGGTTTTCGAAACCGTTTCGACATCCGTGCCGGGTAACAGACTGACCATCACGGCGCTAATCTGCGGACGAGCGATCTGCGGTAGGTCGGCGGCCGGGCGAACCGCGTTTTCCAAGAGTTCCGGTTGTTTCAATCCGATTTCGTTTCGACGGCCACGAGATTCGCGAGCCGCTCGTTCCAGACGCACCGCTTCGCCGGGAACGTCGAATTGAATCGCCTGCGAATCGGCCACGGTGAAGAACCCGATGCCGTCGCCGCCGGAGCTGAGCATACTGTTGGTCAGTCCGATGACGGTGAACGTCTCCTTGCCCAACATGATTTGTTCGCCCAACGTCAATCCCAACGAGTCGTCGGCAATCATTTCAAAGTGAGCTTGGCCCAGCGGACGTCCCGCCGTCAGCGGAATCCATTCGCCTTTGTCGGTCGGCCAGCTCAAGCCCAGCACAGAGATGCGCAGCGGACGTCTGTTGCGTTCACGCTGAATCGTGTGATAGACGAATTCGCGAGCCTCACCAACGCCGGGCACCGCTAACGCTCGATGCACCAAATTCGCCGGCACGCGAGACACTTCGGCAAACGGCCCTCGAGTGTTTCGTTGCGCGATCCAAAGGTCCGCGCCGACTCGGTCGATCAGCAACGTCGCGTCTTCGACAATGCCTCGATAGATGCCGCCCATACCCATCACGATCATCAACAGCATTCCAATTCCGACGCACGTCAGCGCGAATCGACCGAGATTGTGCCGGATGTCTTTGATGGCGAGGTTCATGGCATCACCACCTTCCTCCCACGGGTTAGTGTGGTTCGCGGGTCCGCCGGCGAGATCACGATGTCTCCGGCGTCGATTCCTTCCAACACTTCGACGTCGAGACGACTATGCAAGCCCTGCTGGATCGGTTGCCAGTTCGCTTTGTTGTCGACGTTTACGAACACGCCTGACTGACCTTCGCGTTTTTCAATGAGTTGAGCCGGAACCGTAATGACGTCGTCCTTTTTTGCGACTTCGATAAACACCTCGGCACGCTGGCCAACTGCCCAATTCGTAGGTAATTCCAAAACGCGTACATCGACGACAAACTCGCGAGTTTCACGATCTGCTTCGCGGCCCAAACGCGCGACTCTACCGAGACGCGAACAATCGGACTCGGAACGAAACACAACGCGCGCGGGCTGATCCGGCTTCAGATGTGCCATCTCGGTTTCGTCAACCCATGCGCTGATCCACATTTCGTCCGTGGACACTAGCGTTAGAATCGAACTGCCCGGAACTACGACGTCGCCCGGTTCCCGCTGTCGATTGACGATGAGGCCGTCAAAGGGGGCGAGAATCTCGGTGTCCTGTAATCTGGCTCGGTGGTATTCCAGCGTCTTTTCGGCGGCAACGAGTTCCTGCTGACCCTCCGTGATTGCGGCTTCGGCACGTGACACGCCTGCCGTGGCGACTGCTAGTGCCTCGGTTGCCTTGTCGGTATCGTCCCGACTGACTGCTCTGCTTTTAATCAACGCCTGTGTTCGGTCATAGCTCTTTTTCGCTTGTTCGAAGACGGCTGTCGCTCGGCTTTTGTCGGTCATCAGACGCGCAATTGCCGCCTCTGCCGCATCGACATTTGCTTGAGCGATCGCCACTTGTTGTTTGAGTTCCTCGTCATCGAGTCGGACAAGCGTGTCACCCACGGAAACGCGGTCACCCTGATCAACGACGACCTTTTCGATTCTGCCTGCGATTTTGGGGCTAATCGTCGTCGCCACGCGAGCCTCCAACGTTCCGGTGCCCATTACTTCCGCGATGATCGGTCCACGCTCGATCGTGTGAGCAACAACAGAAACTGGCGAGAATCGCACTTGGTAGATGACTGCACCAATGATAGCCGCGACGATTGCGATTTTCGAGATGCGCCAGAGCCAACGTTTCGCTACTTCGATTGCTTTCGGCATTGTCATTCGACCTAAGTTCAATGGCGAGAAAACGGGCGAGTTGTATCGCCGCTTCGCCGATGTGAGCAACGTACCAAGGTGTTCCGAACTCTCACTTTTTCGGCAACAGCATCGTCAACAGTAGCGACGAGTCTTCGATTGCTCGTAGAGAATGCGGTTCGCCGGGCGGCAAGTAAAACAGGCTTCCGGGACGTAACGTCAATTCGTTGCCCATCGTCGAGAATTGCACGTGACCTTCTAGACATTGGACGATCAATTGCCGTGGCGCGCTATGCGTCGCAATGTCCTTTCCCTTTGGTAGAACGAGTCGAATGATTTCGATTTCCGACGTCTTTACCACTGTGTGAGTTTGCTGGTCAGTAAACGTGTCGCCGTACGGACCGATGTCAATAAGTTGTCCGGGACGAGCGTGTTCGATGGCCATGAATGCGTCCTTTCGGTTGTTGCTTTGCTGGGAGCGGAACTGCGGATTCGGACCGCGGTCGCTGCATTGCTGCAGTTTCCGGTGTATTCTGACGTTCCACCGCGATTACCTATTGCTTCGTTTGACGTTTTCGCTGCGATCTTCACGAGAATCATCGAGACCTATCCACAACGGACAATCGTCCTTCGATTCCTTGGATTCGCATTGCTTGATAATCTTTTTCAATGAGCGTTTCATCTTGTGAAGTGATTTCACCTTGCCCTCAATATCGGCGATTTTCTGTTCGGCTCGCTGTCGAACGTGTTCACAACGAGTGTTCGCATCGAACCACAGCCCCAGCAGCTCTTTGATCTCAGCGAGCGTAAAACCCAACTCTTTACTCCGACGAATGAACTGAAGCCGTGCCACAACGGATACATCGTACTGACGATACCCGGACGGTTTGCGTTGCGGTTCGGCCAACAATCCTTCGCGTTCGTAGTATCGAATCGTCTCGATACCGACATTGGTTTGCTTGGCGACTTCGCCAATGCGCATCAAGCTCATGACACGACCCTTTCACTTCATGTGACGATTATAGAGTCCGTACCATACTACAGAGTCAAGGGCTGTATGCACTCGCCCTACTGTTTCGGGACGGAATAACTTCCCGGTTCACTGAGAGCGGAGGGATCGCGAACCGCTCGAAACCCATGACTGGGAGATCCAACCTGTTTAGGCTTTGCGAATGCGCCACCGTGGTAGACGACGATCCAAGCCTGATCATTGTTTGCTTCCTCTGACGTCCGAAGATAGATCAACGGCGCATGCGAATCCCACAACGGAGATTCCTTGTCGGGCCGACACGAGTAGTTGGCTTTCTGAGACTCGGAAACCCATGTTCCGCCCGCGTTTGCATTGCCGCGGGTTAATGACCTCACGACTTCTTCGCGAGTTGGTAACTGCCAAATGTCGTGTGGCTCGTCGGACAGCGATGTTGCATCCGCGTTCAAGCGGCGGGATTACAACAACAAAATTTACACGAGCTGGCAATATTGACTGCGTCTTCCCAGCTTGCAAGTCGAATACACTGGGTTCCTGGACGGACTCCGAACCCGTCACGATGAACGACTTTCACGCGACAATCTTGCATCTCATAGAAACGATCACGAGCGACTGACGTATCGGCATGCGGGTAGAATCTTCGGTCTTACTGATGTTGCGGGACAAGTCGTTCTAGTCATACTTGCGTAAGGCGGCGTTCACAAGTTTCAGGGAGCTTACCTTGCGTCATATCTCATTACTCTTCGTTCTTCAAATCATGACGGCGATGGTCGCTGTGAACTTGGCTGGCGTGCAATTGCTACCCGCTCAGGACGCGAACGCGGATCGGGTTCAGCCGTACTCACAAAACCCACGATACTGGCAGTACAAAGCCAGGCCCGTAATGTTGCTGGGTGGCAGCAAGACAGATCATCTGTTCCTGCTTGACGACCTTGAGGCTCACCTCGACGAACTGAAGTCAATCGGTGTCAACTACGTCCGCAACACGATGAGCCAGCGCGAGGGCTGGGAACTCAAGGCACACAAGCTTCGTCCCGACGGAAAGTTTGACCTGGACGAGTGGAACGATGATTATTGGAATCGTTTTGCCAACATGCTTCGCTGGACTGCGGATCGCGACATTATCGTGCAGGTTGAAATCTGGGATCGGTTTGATTTCACGGACGCAAGGGAATGGAACATCTGGCAGGAAAGTCCGTGGCGACCAGCGAATAACAGCAACTACACAACCGACGAATCCGGTCTGGCGGATCGCTACACGGATCATCCCGGCGCCGACAAGCAGCCGTTCTTCCACACCATTCCCGGCATGCCGATGTACGAAAAGCGACTCGACCAAATTCGCAATTATCAGGAAGCGTTCGTGGAGAAAATGCTCTCGTACAGTCTGGCCTATGGCAATGTGCTGTATTGCATGAACAACGAAACATCGACACCTCCCGAATGGGGGCAATACTGGATTCGGTTCATCAAGGAGCGAGCGAATTCAAAGGGAGTCCTGGTCTGTACGAGCGACATGTTCGACGACGCATTCGCCGCCGACAAGGCGAAGCATACGCCGGTCATTTTTGACGATGGCGAGAAGTATATGTTCGCCGATATTTCTCAGGTCAACAGCCAAATCTACGACGACGAGCATTGGAAGCGGTTGCAATTACTGCTGCGACTGGTTGACAAACATCCCCGTCCGACCAACCACGTCAAAATCTACTCGGGTGGCTTTGCCAGTTTCGGTACCGGATCGCTGGAAGACGGTGTCGAACGTTTTTGGCGAGACATTTTGGGCGGCTCCGCCGCCGTTCGATTTCATCGTCCCCCCGAAAACAAGCCGTTCGACTACCGGACAAAGAGCTGTATTCGAGCGGCGCGTCTGATGACGACGATGATAGCCCCATGGGAGCTGGCGCCGCACATGGAGTTACTTTCGGATCGAAGCAACAATGAAGCCTACCTCGCTGCCAACCCCGGCCAAACTTACGCTCTCTACTTTACGCACGGCGGCTCGGTTGGTCTCGATCTGACAGACACTCCGGGGGTTTTCGGCGTGAAGTGGATCAGCGTTTCCGAGCGCGTCACAACGAGAACGACCTCGGCGAAGGTGTACGCACGGACTAAGGACTCGATTGAAGGCGGAAGGGTTGTTACACTCTCCGCACCCTACAAAGGCGGTTGGGTTGCCGTTCTTGTGAAGAAGTAGATATCCATTGATTGTCCATTCGTTCCGCAGACTCACCAAGGGTTCGGTGCCCGCGATGATCTGGCAAAACAAAAGGCCTCTACGACAAGCGAATCTCCATTCTTACGTGAGAGTAGAGATTAACGCTCCGGGCGAGAACATGGTTCAGAGTTAAGGCCGACCGGGGCCGGATGCGGAGCAGTCTGTTTCTGGATCGTCAGTCGCTTGATTTGACTGCCTTTTCCAGCCATCTCTTGACAACTGAAGGCGTCAAACCAAGCCATTGCCGTGATACTTCAGGCAGCAGCACGCGGTTGCATCGACGCCGCGACAAGCCTTGACGCTTCGAGCGGAGTTTCTCCGTAGTAGCCAGCCAGCACTGGCGCATCGGACAGGCGAATCTGCACATACCAGTCAGTGATCGAGTCGCAAGGCGTTTCGATTTCGACAATGTAGGTCTGTGCGAGTCGATCTAGGATGTCACGCGTCTCCCGGTTCCACTGCTTTCGATCCATCGTTTTGTATTGCACAAGGCCACTCATGACACATCCTTTACTCAAAATCCGCCCATCTTCTCTTATCGGACGATTGCCGTTCCCGCTTGAACTCTCGTATTGGCCCGAAGGTTTGTGCCCCGGACGCGATCACTCAGGTGATATTTCGACGGACGCCCTGTGGAGGCCCGATAGCCCTCGGCCGATTCCTCGACATCATAGGCGCGGATAGTGCGACTGTTTTTTTCTTCGGCATGACTGTTTCAGGATTCGAACTTTCACGTGTCAGTGTTGCATGTCGCCGAACAGCCTTCGTTCGGGATTGGATTCGGTTTGCTTATGACACCGACGGGTGAGCGTGGCTCGCCAGCTTGCCGAGAGTTCAGGCAGATTCGCCAGCACGCTGGCTGCAGCGAGATTCTTCTTGTCGCGATGCATCAGTTCGTTGGCGGCAGCGATCGTCCAGTCGCAATGTGGTCGGTCGATGAGCGTGATTGCTGCTCCAGCTTTGAGGTAGCCTTCCTCAAGCACTCGAAGATACCAGCCAGTACGACCAGTTCGTTGGACGCGCATCGCAAGGTCTTCGATGTTCCACCAGCGTGACAACTTCCAGCACGGCTGGCGAGGCTGTGAAACTTGCACCTTCGCGTTGCCAATTTTCCAAATGTCGCCGATGCACACGTTGTCTTCAACGAATCCTGCGACAGTCAAGTTCTCGCCGAATCCGCCCGGTACAAAATCCAGATGTAGTTCGCTTCGCCACAACGGATAGTGTGCTGAGGGATAAACGCAGACAGCTTTGTCCGGACCACCATGATGCTTCAAGTCTGCCTGGCCATCCCCATCGAAATTCAGACGGCCCAATCGAATGGGACCAGTGGCTGAACGCTTCAGAAATCCCGTTGTCCATCTCTTGCCGTCGGATTGCGTCGCTGGTGCATCCTCGGGCTGGCCAACTTGAATGCTGAGAATGGTGGCGGATTCTGCTGAGACTGTTTCTTGCATTCAATTTCAAATCCTCACGTCATTTATTTGGTCGATTTGGCTCTCGATTTGCCATGCTGGTTGCACTGCCACTCCGTCCATCGATGCAAGAATTACTGGCCCGCGTCATCCTATCTGCGAAACTCGGTTTTGTTCTGGGCCATTTTTTGATCACTAGCGGCCTGCGGCGAACGTGTCTCTTGTGCCAACTCGCTGCGAACTATTCTAACTGATTCAGGGGCATCAATCCCAAGCTTTACTCGACGACCGGATACGCTGACTACAGTGATGGAAATATCGTCGCCGACGTGTATCTGCTGATTGGTCTTTCGTGAGAGAATTAGCATTGGGTGACCTCTACTACCAGTTTTCGTTGGGTGTCGGGCAATGTCGTTCCAAAAGATACAGGCTACAGTCCGAGTGCGTCGCGCTTCGCTTCGATGAAGTTCACATGGTGCGGGACATGGCCCGTGATTCGGCTGAGCAGTGTTTCAAGGGAAAGCGGGCCATCTTCAAAATGGTTGCCATTTCGCTGAAAGTCCTCGGCCGAGAGGATTGTCAAAATCCTAGTCAGTTGGCGCCGAGTCGCATCGATCACGTTCAGTTCCTCATCAACATCGCGTTCCGCGTATGCCAACCGCGACGCAAACACGTCGGGGTCGCCACCGAAGAATGTCGGTTCGTCTTCGGCAATAACGCGTTTCATCCGATCGGCGTAGATTGGTTCGAAATCGGCGACGTGACAGACGACTTGCCGCGTCGACCACGTACCGGGAATCGGCTTAGCATCAAGTTGCTCGTCGCTCATCCCGGAAATGGCCTGCCTCAATCGTTCCGGCCCCGCGGCATAGTCGTCAATCAGTCGCTCAATACTCATTGCAGCCCCCTCGCTCAACTAAAAGTCACCTGGCAACAGCGACCGGATGTAGTCGCATGACTCGCGGTCGGGCATCATCCACACTTTGTGCCAGCCATACCACAGTCCGCCGCATTGTTCGATTTCGTTTCGTACTGGCGACGTATGTCCGCCGACCATCCAGCCAGCGTCCCATCGTCGTTGGCATTCCAATTCGATCAAGTGTTTCTTCAGCACGATCGCAGCGTTTCGTCCTGCGCTGCCGTTCATGTAGATCAATGTCAGCATGGTTGTACAGGCGAGCGATCGCAAACGCTCGCATTGCGTCGGAACCTTTAGCAATTCGCGCCGGTATCTGCGTTCGAACTCATGCCACTTCACTTCGTCGTTGTTGAACCAGCCCAGCAATGCACTCGTTGGAGCGATCGCAGGAACCCAAAGGTCAATCAAGTTTGCTTCTGGTTCCCTTTCCGGCTCCGGACACTGTTCAAACGCCACGCGCACTTGCTCGTCTCCGTTTCCCGCGTCATTTAGGTTCACGACTTCGACTTGAAACGATCGAATTCCATGTTTCATCTCCAATAACCAGATTCATGCAACGGCTGTGGAACCCGCCTCTGGACGGTGTGTCTTGTCGAAACGAAGTAGTTCTTCGATTCCGATACGATGACAAAAGTCACCGAGCGTCTCATCGTCTTGGTGGCTCTGTTTGTAATACAACAGCAGTGGCCGGAGTTCGCTCACAATCTGGCTCATTGGAACGAGGTCTTTGTAGGTGGCGTTCATTCGAGTGCCAATCAAGTTTCCGCCAACGAAAATCATGTATTTCCCTTCTCCTGTCTTGCCATCGACACTGCGACCGACCAATCCGATGTCGGCGTTGTACGGCCGAGCGCATCCGTTGGGGCATCCGGTCATTCGAATCGTGAATTGCTTGTTGGAAAGGCCCAGCCGCGTTAGCTCCGTTTCGAATTCTGCGATAACGCTAGGTAGTACACGTTCGCTCTCGGTAACGGCAAGTCCGCACGTTGGCAACGCGGGGCAGGCAAACGAAAACCGCCGTACATTGCTGATCTGCTCGAGCGTTTTGATGCCGTGGTCGGCGAGGACTTGATCAATCTGTGGGCGAGCCGACGCCTCCAAATCGCATAGCAAAACATTCTGCTGTGCTGTCAATCGGCCGCTTGGCTCGAATTGTGACAATATCTTGCGCAGGCCGGTCTTGAGCCGCAGCTCGCCGTCGTCCTTGACGCGTCCGTTTTCAATTGGCAGTCCGAGAAACCATTTTCCGTCGCCCTGCTCGTGCCAGCCCATGTGATCGCAATGCCCCGTGACATCGTCCGGGTCGGGATCGGGTAACGTACGCGGAACCGTGCCGTTCGGGACATTGCAGATCGACTCAGCGGCTGCGAGATATTCTGCGACCTTCGCCTTGAACTTCGGCAAACCCCACTCATGAATCAGGTACTTCATGCGAGCTTGCCTGCGATCGGCACGATTACCGAAGTCTCGCTGCACTAAGACGATCGCCGTGACGACAGGCAGAACGTGCTCCGGTCGGACAAACGTCATCCGCTTGGCGAGAGCCGGGAAGCAACGTGAGTCGCTCGGGGTCGTTCCCATTCCACCGCCAACCAGCACGTTGAATCCAGTAAGCTCGTCACCACGAACTACGGCAAGTAGACCGACGTCTTGATCGTAGACGTCGATGCAGTTGTCATCGCAGAGCGCGATGCCTGTTTTGAACTTCCGTGGCAAGTACGCCTTGCCGTAGATCGGATCGTCTTCTTCTTTCGGCTGATCTACGACTTGCCGCTTTTCGCCGGTAGACGGGTCTTGCAGCCAAATTTCGTGATAGGCGCGAGTTCGCGGTCGTAGATGATCGGCGATTTCGTCAGCGTATTGTTGCAGTTGATGACGAATCGAGTCGTGTCGCAGCGGAGCCGGGCAACACACGACATTGCGTTCGACATCGCCACACGCAGACTGCGTGGATAACTTAATTTCGTTAATCCGTCGAATCGTACTCCAAAGATTCGACTTCACGACGCCGTGGAGTTGAATGCCTTGTCGAGTTGTGATGCGCAGCGTTCCATTGCCAAACTCATCCGCGATATCAAGTTCGCTCAAGAACTGTTGAGCCGAAATCTTTCCACCGGGAATTCGGTTGCGCACCATGAAGCTGTACTCTTTGCCGAGTCCCTGCTTCCTGCGAGCCTTGCGGTTGTCTCGGTCGTCCTGTTGATAGGTGCCGTGGAATTTCAGCAGCTTCGTCGTCCCGTCCGTCACGTGGTCTAGGTCGTTGGACAACTCTTCGCCAATAGAACCGCGCAGGCCGAGGCTCTCTTCCTTGATCGTCTCGACCTTCGATTTCTTGGGATTATCGGTCACTACAGATTCTTTCTGAGGAAAACAGCGTTATTCAATCGGGAGCGAATAGCTGATTGCGCCGATCGGCTCGCCCTCTTTGGCGTCCGCGTAGTGGTCGTGGCACATTACGCACTTCTTCATGACAACAGGAACCGGCGTTACGACGCGAAGGTGATGCTTACCCTTCTTCGTGACGACTTGCTCATGCTGCTTCGCCCCGGCCTTAAGCTTCTTGATGGCCTCTTTTTCGAAGTCATCCTTCGCAACGTTCTCGTCATCGTATGGCTCGCCTGTGGCGTCGATCAGTCGCACATTGTGCGAGCCTGACTTAGAGACATTCTCGAACAACAGCACGGCTGCGCTACCGGCGGCAAAGTCTTCTTCGTCGTGAACGTACTTGTCTGTGATCAGCACGATCGCGTTCTTGTAGATGTTATCCAGCATGGCGATCGTTTTTCGTGACCTCTCGACGGCGGCCTTGGTCGGCTGGCCTTGCGCCGGGTCTTGGGCGACAGCTTGCGGCTTCAAAACCAACACAAGGCCAATCATCACGAATGATGTGCATAGTGTAACGACGATTGATTTCTTCATTTCAATACTCTCATTCGGAGGAGGGTTGAATCGTACGATAGGCTTCCAGCCTGTCGATTCGATCGCGACAGGCTGGAAGCACGTCGTACCTTTCCTACTGCGACGCGACTCCGCCGTATTGACGCTTCGTCGGCACGACTTCGGCGAGCGAGACGGAATTCAAGTATTCGAGCTGAACCCGCTCCGCTTCTGCGAGGACTCCTTTTAGCTTGCAAAACGATTGAATGGCACACACGTCATCGGTGACCACACAATCCAACAGGTGCATGTTGCGTTCGAATGCTTCCACAACTTCGCCAAGCAAAATGTCCTCAGGCTGTTTAGCAAGTTCGATGCCACCGCCGATTCCACGGATACTACGAACGTAGCCGAGTCGCGCAAGCTGATTCACCACCTTCGCCATATGATGTTGGGAGACTCCGTAAAGGTCGGCCACGTGGGCCGCCATCGTACGAGTACCAATCGTCGCCAAGTACATGAGCGTGCGCAGTCGGTGTGCGTTGTCAATCTCATGACATCAGCCTAAATCAGCTAATAAACATGTATTTGAAATGCATATTACAGCCCGAGGGGACATCGCGCCAACCCGGTGGCGGAGCCGTTTTGGCAGGGAGGTTGCGATGAATGTTTTATCTCTTCGAGTCGAGTATTGTTCGGCTCGATGAGATTCTTCTTAGACGTGACCGTATCACGCTTGTAGTTCGTCCCGCGTTGCGAGCATCACGTGGACATTGGCGGTCTTTGCCCGGTCGGATTATCGCAAATCGGCCCAGGGCGTGTTGTCATCTACGCAATTTCAGCGGGTTCGCTGCGTACTTGACGCAGCGCAGTTCGCTGTATTCTCTTAGAAACGTAATGAAGATCGGCTCGACTGAAATGCCGGTTGAAAGTGAGCCTCCTCGTTTTGTCGGGACACGAGCGTGCATCCAAACAGTGCAAGTCTTGTGCAATGAAGGGTAAATCTGATCTTTGGCGACGGCCAAAAATCGCCGTGACTGCATTTTATCGTTCGACGCCAACCGAATCGGCTGTCGAAGGGTGAAATGCCCGTGAGCGAATTTCCAGGAGCTGGTAATAGCCATTCCGAATCGACCGGACGGCTTAGTTGATGATGCCGTTCTGGATCCGAAGCTCAACTTCCTCCAGTGCCTGCTTGAGTCCTTCAGCCACATGGTGATTGGAAACTTTTTCGTCGGGAATGAATTGAACCGTTCCATATTCCGTCGCGAACGTTAGCTTGGAATTGCTTACCTTCTCTTTGGGTTTATTCGTTGTCGTGCGGGCCATCCTTTTTTTCTTGCCCAGATAGGCCTTCACCATCTGCTCAACCTCGCTGCCCTTTAGCTCATCGTTGATTGCCCGCTGGACGAACGCTCGCTGAGAAGGTTCGTCACTTGCGCGGGCGATTTCCCGTGCCTGTCTGGTCGACAATTTGCCGTCGACAACTAGCTGCTGGACGTCGTCGGGCAGGAGCAACGCTATGCCTCGAATGATATGGGCGAAATTCGCTCGATCATCCGCGACAAGCTTCGCCGAAGGCTCTCGGCACCGAAACGGATTGGTTGCTCGTATCGGTTGGTAGAGGTCAACGCTGCGGGTGAAATGAAGGCAGATGCGTGGCTGTCCGCGCCGTCGATTTCAACTTTGAGGGCTTAATTCCATCGCAGAAAAAAT